>JAHWJO010000016.1 GCA_019348365.1 Armatimonadota bacterium
TTGTCGGTTCATATCTCTAGCTTACCCTCTTCTCACTCCTTTCTATACACCCTCTGACTCCCCAACTCCCCAATTTCCCAACGACAGGTGAAACCACATGCCGGGAATCGACTTGCACGCCCATACCACCGCCTCGGACGGCACCTTAACGCCCACCGAGCTTGTCCAACGCGCCCATGAGACGGGTCTGGACGCCCTTGCCGTCACCGATCACGACACACTGGCCGGGTTGGAGGAGGCTCGCCAGGCCGGGGAATCGTTCGGCGTGGAGGTGATCGACGGGATTGAGCTGGCGGTGGAGCACGCCGGGCGATTCCATCTCCTGGGCTACGGGTTCGATCCGCAGAACGCCGCGCTGAACGACCGCCTCGTTTATATTCAGGAGTACCGCGCGAACCGCAACCGGAAGATGGTCGAGAAGATGCGGGAGTACGGGCTGGATATTACCTGGGAGGAGGTCGAGGCGGAAGCCGGAGGCGACCTCATCGCGCGGCCCCACATGGCGCTGGCTCTGAAACGGAAGGGCATCGTGCAGACGCCCCAGGAGGCGTTCGACCGGTTTTTGCAGGATGGCGGGCCGGTCCATGTCCCGAAAATCAAGATGACCGACGAGGAAGCCATCGGGCTGCTGCGGGGCGCGGGAGGCATTCCCATCCTCGCCCATCCCCTCACGCTGAAGATGGGGATCGGGGAGGAACTGGAGGCGGAAGTCATGCGCCTGAAAGGGCTGGGGCTGGGCGGACTGGAGGTCTACTACCCGCAACACGGAGCGGAGGAGACAGCGCGACTCTCGGAGATTGCGGATCGGCTGGGGCTGGTGAGAACAGGGGGATCGGACTTCCACGGCGATCCCAAGCCGATGATCCGGCTGGGCGGGGTGATCGAAGGACAGCCGCTCCCCAATGAGGTATTGGAGAATCTTAAAGCCGCTCTGCGCCGGTAAGACTCAGCTTTAACAGAGTCATTTCGCCACCGGATACTCGGCGAATAAATTCGCGGCAACAACGGCACGAAGTCTCCCTTTGGAGACTTCACGACCGGCTGGATATACTGAAGAGAAAGATGGGCCTGAAGTCGGCGAAGGCCGACTTTGCGCCCTTGTAGCCCGCGACTTGAGTCGCCGGGCAAGAGCCGGGTAAGGACAACGATATGGGCCTCACCTTTACAGGCCTGAAAGGGAATCCGGGCTCTCCCATGCAACAGCACGATATCCGAAGACCTCCGCGAACCGGCGCGTGATCTCCTCCTCGATCTCTCTCCGGTCGGGGGCGTTCCCCATCAGCCGCTCCATCGACGTGACGCCTTTATCGGCGATGCCGCACGGCACGATCAGTCCGAAGGCGGAAAGGTCCGTCGTGACGTTCAGCGCGAACCCGTGGCGCGTCACCCATCGCCGGACCTCTACCCCGATGGCGGCGATCTTCTCCTCCCCTACCCAAACGCCCGTCTGGCCGGGGGAGCGTTCGCCATGGATGCCCCAGGTCTCCAGCGCGCGGATCAATACTTCTTCCAGCGCGCGGACGTAGCGGTGAAGGTCCCTTCCGCATCGGTTCAGGTGGAGGATGGGGTAGCCCACAAGCTGCCCCGGCCCGTGGTAGGTGATGTCGCCGCCCCGGCGCGTGGGGTGGACCTGAATCCCTCGCGCGGCCAGCACCTCCGGCGATGCCAGGAGGTGCTCCTGCCGGACCCGCGAACCGAAGGTCAGCGTCGGGGGATGCTCCAGCAGGAGGAGCATGTCAGAGATTCGCCCCTCCTGCCGCGCCGTCATCAGCCGCTCCTGCAACTCCAGCGCTTCCCCGTAAGGAAGGCAATCCCATCGGTGAACGCGAAGGGACGCATTTTCGGAATGCAATTCCCTTTCCGGCAAACCCTTGGCCCCTTCACCCGCTACGACTTCGATGAATCCTTGTCCCGGTGGGGCGAAACAATGATCCCGTCGAAGATGGCGGCGTTGGTCTGGACGTGACACTCCGACCCCACCACGCATCGGTCGAGCCATGTGTCGCGCATGACGGTCGCGCCTTCCCAGAGCGTCGTGCCGTGCAGCACGGCGTTCTCCTCCACCACGCAGTGGTCCCCCAGGATGGAGTTCTCCAGCACGCGGGCTCCCGCCCCGATCCGGCATCCGTTCCCGATGACCACCGGACCTTTGATCTCGGCGGACGGGTCGATGACCACGTCTTCGCCCATCCAGACTTGCGGACTCTGCTCCTTGACCGGGAGGTTCAGCGCGACTTTCCCGGCGAGCACGTCGTTCTGGGTCTCCCGGTAGCTCTCGATGTTCCCCACGTCACTCCAGTAGCTGTCGGTGAGATAGCCGTAGAACGGTTTCCCCATCTCCAGCAGCTTGGGGAAGAGCTGCTTCCCGAAATCGTAGAACTCGTTTTCGGGGATGAGGCTCAACGCTTCGGGCTCGAAGAGGTACACGCCGGTGTTGGCCGTGTTGGAGAAGGCTTCGGACTCCTTGGGTTTCTCCAGGAACCGGGTGATGCGCCCCTCCTCGTCCAGCAGGACGATCCCGAACTGCGAAGGGTCGTCCACTTTGGAGAGCGCGATGGTGGAGAGGGCGTTCTTCCGCTTATGGAACTCGACCAGGGCGGTCAGGTCGAAGTCCGCCAGGTCGTCCCCGCCGATGACGATGAAGGTGTCGTCGAAGAACGTTTCGACGCGCTTGACTCCCCCGGCGGTGCCCATGAGTTCGGCTTCCTGGGAGTAGTAAATCTTGACGCCCCACTTGCTTCCGTCCCCGAAGTGATTCCGGATCGAGTCGCCGAGGTGGTAGAGGTTCATCATGATCTCGTTGATCCCGTGCTTCTTCAGCAGCTCCACGATATGCTCGATCACGGGCTTGTTGACGAGGGGGACCATGGGCTTGGGGAGCCGGCGCGTCAGGGGATCGAGGCGGCTGCCCACCCCGGCGGCTAAGATCATCGCTTTCATCGGCAAGGTTTCGGTTCCTTTACACAGAAACGAGCCCGTTCGGAGGGGAACGGACTCGGAGGCGATGGCAAGGGACGGAGTGCCGGGATATCAAGAAAAACGCTGGAGGCGAAAGCTGCCCCCTCTGAACCTGGAACTCCTTATCTCAGAACATGGCAGATCGGTTACAAAAAATAAAGCGACTTTAGTGGGTCCTGTCGTACTCCAGAAGTGCGTTGATGACCCGGTCTTGCTGGGATTCGGTCAACTCGGGGAAGACGGGCAGGGAGAGGACCTCTTCCGCCGCCTCGTCGCAGTTCCGCAGGTCTCCTTCCCGATAACCCAGGTCCTCAAAGACGGGCTGGCGGTGGAGCGGAACGGCGTAGTAGACCCGGCTGTCCACGCCCCGCTCTTCGAGAAAGGCCTGTACTGCATCCCGCTCGGGGGTGCGGAGGGTGTAATGATGGAAAATGTGCTTGCAGCGGGGATCGCGATACGGAATCGAATACCGCGTGCCCTTGAGCGCGGCGTCGTACCGGGCGGCATGGGCGATTCGCTTTCCGTTCCACTCTTCCAGATGCGGCAGTTTCACCCGGAGAATCGCGGCCTGAACGTCGTCAAGGCGGCTGTTGACGCCCAGCTGCTCGTAGGTCCCGGCCCCGCCGCTCCCATGGAATCGCAGCAACCGCACGGCTTCCTTCACCTCTTCCCGAGAGGTGACGACCATCCCCGCATCGCCGCAGGCTCCCAGGTTCTTGGTCGGGAAGAAGCTGATGCCCGTCGCATCCCCGAACGACCCGGCAGGCCGATCCTTGAAGGTCGCACCCAGCGCCTGGGCCGCATCCTCGATCACCGGCAGGCGATACTCTTTCGCGATCTCGCCCAGAGCATCCATGTCCGCCATCTGACCGAACAGGTGGACCGGCATGATCGCTTTGGTCTTCTCGGTCACGGCGGCTTCGACCCGTCGCGGGTCGAGGTTGAAGGTCTGCGGGTCGATGTCGACGAAGACGGGGACCGCCCCGAGGTTCTCGATGACTTCGGCGGTGGCGAAGAAAGTGAACGGCGTGGTGATGACTTCGTCACCGTCGCCGACTCCGAAGGCGGCAAGGATCAGGGCCAGAGCGTCGGTGCCGGAGTTGACTCCCAGGCCATAGGACGCGCCGCAAAGTCGAGCGATCTCCCCTTCGAGAGCCTGGCACTCCGGACCCAGCATATACTGGCCCCCGGCCAACGTCTTCGATACCGCCGCATCGATTTCCGCTTTGTGGGAAAGATATTGGAGGTGAGGGGCGGCCATCGGCACGCGCTCGGTTGCTGCCATTCGATCTACCTTTCAGACAGGTCAGACAGGTCTAACAGAGAGGCACTGCGCCTCCCCCTGAATCTTGGCCGCTTCACAGGATAGGTGGAGGTCAGATCCAGGGCGTTTCCGAGAATACCTTACGGAACTCATCTTCCCGTACCGCTTTGACCAGGGCGATGACGGTGTCCCCCGATAGCAGCTCGGTCTCGCCGGTCGGCAGGAGCACCTGCTCCCCGCGCAGCACCGAGATGATGACCGATTCGGGGGGAAGATCGATGGAGTCGAGCGTCTTGCCGGTGACGGGGGAGTGATCCACGAGATCGGCCTCGATGATCTCGATGTCCCCTTTCCGCAGGGCCGCGAGGGGGATCACGTCGCCGGTCGGGATCTGCTGCTCGATCATGTGATAGATGACTTCGGTGCTGCTGATCGCGTTATCGATCCCCAGCCGCTGGAAGATGTCCTTGTTTTTCGGATTGTTGATCCGCGCGATGGTACGGGGGACCTTGAACCGGGATTTCGCGACCTGGCAGACCACCAGGTTATCCTCGTCGTGCCCCGTGACGGCGGCGACGACGTCGGCGCGGGAGACACCGGCCTCTTCCAGAACGGTCGTCTCGCAGCCGTCGCCGACCAGCACTACGCCCCCTAGCTCTTCCGTGATTCGACCCGCGCGGTCGCTTCGCTCTTCGATGAGCAGCACTTCATGGCCCTCGCTCAGGAGCGTTCGCGTGAGGTAGTACCCGACCTTCCCTCCCCCAACCAGGACGACATACATGGGCTCGCTCCTTTACCGTCGATCTTCTGCGGGCGAGTCGGTCGGAGCCGACGAATCTTGTTGAGGAGGGCTTGCGGCCCTTCCGAGAGAAGTGGGAGCGGCATCCGGGATACAATTCAGCATGGAGAGGCAGAGGTACTCCTCGGCACTGCGGAACGGACGGCCGAGCATGGCATCTTCGAGTATATTCCCGTTGAGGAGCGTCGTGCAGAAGACGTTCAAGCCCAGGTCCCGGTAGACCTCCGCCCGGAGAGGGTCTTTCACTCGCGCGTATACGCTGGAGATCCGGTACTTGTCCTGCGCAATCTGCGCGATCATCAGGTTGCTGTTGTCGCCCGCCGTGAACGCCAGCAGCGCATCGGCGGTATCGATTCCCGCCCGGTGGAGGACTTCTTCATCGAACCCCAGGCCCTGCACCGTGCGGCCCTGAAAGTTCTCGCCCAGCCTCTGAAAGGCCGCGCGATTCTTATCGACGATGGATACGGTGTGGCCCGCCTCGACAAAACGCCGGGCCAGGGACGACCCGACCCGGCCACACCCCACAATGACGATTCTCATATCGGCTTTCCCCGGCCCATTCAGGGGATCCTGTCGCCCCCTCTTCACCGGACTCCGTTCTTCCCCTCGGACAGTCGCCCGGCCTGGGCGATTCTCGCCCGGCACGCGGCACGAGGGGGGTCCTCTCCCTGTCGAATGCCAGGGAGCGTTTCGCACGGGGATTTTACCTCAAACGCGGAGAGGAACACAACCACCGCCCTTAAGCGGGAATCCGATGACCCGCGCTTCTTCACAGCACGCAGCATGGGCCGGTACGAAACCGGCATGCTGCCACGCTGAGTGGACAGTACGAAACCGACACATGAAAGAAAAGCCTGAGGATCGGGGAAGAGTCATTGGCACTCTTCCCCGATCCTCAGGCTTGATCGGTCCGTACCGGCACGAGGAGTCGTTTTGCCCCCCCTTCCGGAAAAGGTGTATAATTACGGGGTCTTGCAATACCGCTGCGCTACAACGCTCTATCCTGGAGTTGGGATGCCAACGGATTACAGCGTGGGCAGGGCTTTTCCGGCTTTGATACATTTGGTGCAGACATTCGACCGCTTCAACTGCCCGTTCACCGGAATCTTGACCGACTGAAGATTCGGGAGGAACATGCGGCGGGTGCGTGGCGCACGGAATCGCCAGCCGACGGAGTGCTGATTGCGGATATTTCGTCCGGCCATCGGCTCTTTGCCGCAAATGGCGCAACTTTTTGCCATGGGGGTTCTCCTTCCTTAATCACGACGTACCAACGCTCATCATAGCACAAACCGTTTCCCCCCGCAACCGGAAACTCGATCCAAGTTCGAGGTTGACGTCCTCACACCCGCCCTGGCCCGCTGAGGAGCCACCTGCGAGTTGAGGGACGGGGGTCGCCCTCACCCCCGCGCTTCGCGCTGGCCCTCTCCCAGGATTGGGAGAGGGATTCCAACGTACAGCTTTTCGGCTGCGGCTCCTCTCCTTCTCCTTCCCATGTACCCATGGATGGATTCGGCATCTTTCCCGGTGGGTGGGGGATGTCCGATGGTCAGGGCCAAGGCGGAAGTGATACTTTCAGACTTAGAAAGAACGCTGTATTGATCTCCCAGGAAGCGCAACCGGTTCGTACGCTCGCTCGGATGGCCCCGATCCTCTCCGCCGAAGAGTCGCTGGGGCGGGCGTCGGAAATCATGCGGAGCCATCAGGTGGGCGCTTTGGCGGTGATCGCCGACGGGCGAGTCATCGGCCTCATCCGCGAAGACGAAATCCTGAATCCCCTGAGCGAAAACCCGGACGGCGCGCGCCTGCTCCGCGTCGGCGAATTCGCCGTGGGGGATCCGATCACCGTCCCCGCCGCCGCCACTCCCCAGCAGGCTCTCCGCGCCTTACAGTGGTCCGGCTCCCCGGCCCTCCCCGTCGTCGAGGCGGACGGGATCTATCGCGGGATGATTACCCGGACGGACCTCATGGAATACTGGTCGGGAGAGGTGAAGCCCCCACGCATCGGCGGGATGGCGACCCCGTTCGGGGTGTATCTCACCGGGGGGGGTCTCCGGGGGGGGGTAGGAGACATTGCGCTGTTCCTGACGGGTATGATCATGGGCGTGCTGGTCCTGTCGCTCCAGTACGGCCTCTCCTACGGGTTCGAGGCGCTGGAACGCGCGACCGGGTGGCCCATCCATGCCCTGGCCGCCTCCCCCCCGATGGGACTGTCCACCTGGATGGACGCGGCGGGGATCCTCCTGCGGATCATGCCGTTCCTCGTCCTCCTCGTCTTCATCCGCCTTACCCCGGTCGCCGGATACCACGCGGGGGAGCACCAGACCGTCTGGGCCATCGAGCGGGGGGAGCCGCTGGTGCCGGAGGTCGTGGGCCGGATGCCCCGCCCCCACCCCCGGTGCGGCACCAACCTGGTGACCGGCCTCATGATCTTCGAGGCACTGCGGTACATCCACCCTTACATCGGCCTGATCTGCGCCGTGCTGTTCTGGCGGCGGCTCGGTCACTACATCCAGCTCTACTTCACCACCCGTACCGCGTCGCTCAAGCAGTTGGAAAGCGGGATCAAAGCGGGTAAGGAGCTTCTGGAGAAATACCGACAGAATCCCGGAGAGCCTTCCTCCGAATCGCTCCTCGCACGTCTGTGGAACCTGGGCCTCATCAAAATCCTCTTAGGATATGGGGTAGCGGCGATCCTCTTGTACCAATTGCTCGGTTACGCCCTTCCTTTGTTTTAACCGTCTGCACCCTTCAGACCATAACGGGGTAGAAGGAATCAGACGTAGGAAGCAGAGGACTCCGGTATGATCACGAAAGATATGACGATCGCGCAGGTGGTGCGTCAATGCCCCTGCCTCAACTCCGTGCTCTCGCAGCTGGGACTGGCCTGTTGCCACTGCTTCGGCGCGGAGACGGATACCGTCGAGCAGGTCGCACGCGTGTACGGCCTGGACCCGGATATCGTCGTCCATACGCTGAATGTCGCCTCCCTCTTTCCTCCCGAATCCGGTTACGACGGACACCCCCGCGCGGAATAGAGCGTTGTCACGCATTACTATCAAAACGTATGCCGTTGAGCAGGGATTCTCCCTTCGCCTGTCATATTGTATCTGTAATGAGTACCGTTTGTTTTTGTTCACTTAATGAGAAAGCCGGACGGCAGCGTGGCCATGAATCTCATGCGCGCAGCCGCTCCGATGCAGGAGGTCACATGCAGGTTCGTCTTTCAGGTTTTTTTAGCAAATTTGGTTTCATAGGCTTGCTCGCCGGTCTGGCCGGTACCGCTTCCGCCCTGGCTCCGGTATCGATCATCAGTCCCGCGCCGGACAGCGTGGTGCGGGGCCAGGTGCGGATCCGGGTTCCTACCTCGGCGGTGCCTCTCACGTCCCCTACCCCGGCGTACGTCGTCATCTTCATCGATGATAAGTTTGAAGCGGCGGTGGCCCGCCCGAGGACGGGCAACGCCGTCACCTATGTTTGGGATACGAAAGCGTCCTCGTCCATTCTGGGAAGCCAGCAGGTGGAGGACGGCAAGCACGAGATCAAGGTGATGGTCGTCGGGCAGAACGGGCAGCAGATCGGTCGGACGGACCGGGTGGAGGTGTTCGTGCAGAACAACGTCCGCACCCCGCCAAGCCAGGTCAACCTGCGCTACCGGTTCAACCCCGGCGTACAGAATACTTACGTCAAGCGGATCCAGATCCGTCAGAACGATCAGGACGTTTACAAGGCTCGCCTGGTGCTGAAGCGCTCGGTAGACGACGTGATGCCGGGTTCGGTCGGGATGGTGCGGGAGCGGATCGACCGCGACAGCGCCCAGTCCGATCAGGGCCAGCCCATCCCCTTCCCGACCGCCGGGCAGTCGGTCACGTTCAACCAGCTCCCCAACGGCAGCTATATCCCCGGTCTGAAGATGCGTCGAACGGGGATGCGGCCGGCCCTCTACATGCCGATCCTTCCTGCCGGCCCGGTGAAGGTGGGGCAGACCTGGACCGGAGCCGTTCACCTCGCGCCAATGTTCCAGGGGATCGACAACGTCACACTTCCGGCGGAATCGACGAAACACACTCTGGAATCGTTCGAGTGGCAGAACAACGTGCCGACCGCCAAGATCACCACGACGTTCAACGGCAACACGACCGTAGTGGTGCAGGGCGCGCCGGCCCTCTACAACGTCAACGGCACGCGGACCACTTACTTTGACTGGCGCAACGGTCGCGTCATCAAGATGATCGACGACTATGCCCTGGCCGCCGCGAATACGACGGGCGGGGGCGTCTTCGGGACCGGCACGACCGGCTCCGCCGGGCCCGGCTATTCGTCCAACCCTTACGCCCGAAGCGGGGCGTCGAGCTACCCCGGAGGGGGGGCGTCAGGCTACGGCGGAGGGACCGGCGACAGCAGCTTCATGAAGGTGAACTCCGTCACCCAACTGACCGGCTAATAACGCCCGGACATAAACACCTCCACCAACGCCTCAGAGTCCAACGCTCTGGGGCGTTGTTGTTTTCCTTTCGTTGTTTTGGCATAGAACACGGTTTTGGCATAGAATAGCGTAGCCCGCTGCCAAGTGTAACGCGGATCGTATCGATTCCGCTTCAGACCGCGCTGTACCCCTTTTCAGAACAGGAAGCCTGCCGGATTGATCACGATGAGAAGAGAACGCCGCCCTCGCCCCGATGATGAGATGGATCTGATGGAGCACCTGGATGAGCTCCGGGTGCGCCTGTTCCGGATCATCGTTTATGTGGCGGTAGCGGGGATCATCGCCTGGTTCTTTTTATATGAACCCGTATTGAACGCGTTGATGACTCCCCTTCAGAAGGCGTTAAAGGAGCACGGCATTCAGGGCGAGCTGGTGATCAAATCCATCACCGAAGCCTTTTTCCTTAAGCTCAAAGTCTCGGCGCTGCTGGCCCTGGCCCTGGCTTCGCCGCTCATCCTGCTGGAATTATGGGGATTCATCGCCCCCGGATTGCTGCCGCAGGAGCGGCGGCCTTTCAAATTCGTTTTCCCGATGGCGGTGGCGCTCTTCATCATGGGCGCCGGCCTCTCCTACGCCATCCTGCCCGCCGCGCTGGACTGGTTCCTGAGTTATCAGCCCGAAGGGGTCATGATGCTCCCCAGCCTGTCGGAGTACATGCTGTTCGTCGTGAAGATGTGCGGCGCGTTCGGGCTCGGGTTCGAGCTGCCCGTCGTGCTGATGTTCGCCGGGAAGATCGGGCTGGTCAACTCCGTCATGATGAAGCGGTTCTGGCGGCAGGCGGTGGTCATCATCATGCTGGCGGCGGCGATCCTCACTCCCTCCAACGATCCCTTCTCGATGATGATGATGGCCGCCCCCATGGCGATCCTCTACCTGGGCAGCATTTTCCTGGTGAAGTGGGTGGAGCCGAAGGTCACCGTCACGCCCTACGGGCTGGAGCCGGACGACGAGGAGTCGGCCCCGGAAGAGGAGCCGCCCCATCCCAAGCCGTTCGACGTGGACGAGGAGGATTGAGGCGGCACGAAGCGCCTCGAAAGGAGTACCCGATGCCCCGCAGTTTCCGTGAAGTCGTGAACGAGGCCAAGCAGCAGATCCGGGAGGTCACGCCGGATGAGATGGAGCGCCTGCGGCAGACGGGTGCGCCCGTCCTGGTAGTGGACGTGCGTGACGAGGAAGATTACCGGGAGGGGCACCTGCCCGGAGCCGTCTCCATTCCGCGCGGCGCACTGGAGATGAACATCGACGACCACACGACGGACGAAGAACGCCCCATCGTCTGCTACTGCGGCGGCGGATCGCGGAGCGCGCTCTCCGCGCTGTCGCTTCAGCAGATGGGCTACCGGAACGTGATGTCGTTGAGTGGGGGATTCCGGGGCTGGAAAGAGTCGGATCGCCCGGTGGAAACGGAAACCGCAGATGACCCCTGAAGAGGTGACAAGATGAAGAGGTGAACCTGCTCCGTACCTCAGATGGACCTGGAAGAACATAGGTAAAACTCTAATTTACCGCAGATACACGCGAATTACCCCTGAACCCCCTCACCCGATCACCTCTTCTCCTTGTCACCTCTTCAGGGGTCATCTGCGGTTTCAATATTAAGCGGGGAAGCCGCCCCAGCCGCCATCCACACGGAGCACCTGCCCCGTCACGTAATCCGACAGCTCGCTGGCGAAGAATTCGACGGCTTTCGCCACGTCTTCCGGCTCGCCCAGCCGGGTGAGCCGTCCCGTCTCCTCGATCTGCTGCTCCGGGGAGCGGTCCTTGAATGTCGCCATGAATCGGGCGGACTTGGTCGGGCCGGGGCAGATGGCGTTGGCGTTGATCCCGTGGGGCCGGAGGGTCGCGGCGAGGCAGCGGGTGTAGTGGAGGACGCCGGATTTCGCCACGCCGTACGCCACTTCGGTCTCTCGCCCGTACAACGCCCCCACCGAGCTGATGTTGATGATCCGCCCCTCCTCCTGCTCGATCATCGACGGCACGACGGCGCGGGAGGTGAACATCGTCGTCATCAGGTTGCGGTCGATCACCGCGCGCAGGTCCTCTTCGGAGATGAAGAGGGTGTTCGGCTTGGGCTTGCCCCCCTTCGCCGCGATGTCTCCCCCCGCGCAGTTGACGAGGATGTCGATGCGGCCCATCTGCTCCAGAATGCTCCGAACGGCGGCTTCGGTCGCATCGGAGTCCGTCAGGTCGGCGACGACCCCCATGCTCCGCCGCCCCATCTCTTCGATCTCCCGCGTGGTGGACTGGAGCGATTCCGCCTCGCCGAACTCCTTCGACGCTTCCGCATGGATGTCGTGGATAGCCACGTCCGCGCCGGAGCGCGCGAGTCGCAGCGCGATGCACCGCCCGATCCCCCGGCCCGAGCCGGTCACAAACGCCACTTTCCCTTTGATCAGTTCCGCCACGGGTGAGTATCCTTTCTTCATGCGCGCCTGAGAAGATTTGCCTTACGTCGGGTCGTGACTTACACTCACAGTAACAGGAACTCCCTCCCGTTCGGAGGGAGCCGAATAGGCCTGTAAAGCATCTCATGAATTAGATTGTGCTTCTTAAAGGCGAATTCATTCGCCCTGATCCCCTTACATTTTTGCTCATCTGACAGTATTTTATTCTGGAGTGAACGATGGATTTTTGCTCGGTTGAGGAAGCAGTGGAGGAGATCCGGCAAGGCCGGATGCTCATCCTGCTGGACGATGAAGACCGGGAGAACGAGGGCGACTTCATCCTGGCCGCCGAGCTCTGTACCGCGGAGGACATCAATTTCATCAGCAAGTTCGGGCGGGGCCTGATCTGCACGCCCCTCAGTCCCGAACGCGCCGAGGCGCTGGCGCTGGACCCCATCGTGCAGCGGAACACCGCGCTTCACGGCACGAACTTCACCGTCACCGTCGATTATAAATACAACACCACGACCGGCATCTCCGCGCACGACCGGGCGCTCACCTGCCGCGCCCTGGCGGACCCGAAGACCCGGCCCGAAGACCTCGCCCGGCCCGGCCACATCTCTCCTCTTCAAGCGGTGCCCGGCGGAGTCCTGCGTCGCGCGGGGCACACCGAGGCGGTGGTGGACCTCGTGCGGATGGCGGGGCTCAACCCGGTCGGCATCCTCTGCGAAATCCTGAACGAGGACGGCACGATGGCCCGCGTCCCCGAACTGTTCGAGATGGCGAGAGAACACGGCCTGAAGGTCTTCTCCATCGAGCAGCTGATCAAGCACCGCCGACGTACCGAGAAGCTCGTCTACAAAGCCGCCTCGACCCGGCTCCCCACCCAGTACGGCGACTTCGTCGCTCACGCTTACCACACCAACGAGGACAACAAGACTTACCTCGCCATGGTCATGGGGGACGTGAACACCGACGACCCCGTGCTGGTGCGGGTCCACTCCAAGTGCCTCACCGGGGATGTCTTCCACTCGATGAAGTGCGACTGCGGCCCGCAGCTGGAGCTGGCGCTGCAGAAGATCGGGGAGGCGGGCCGGGGAGTCCTCCTCTACCTGGAGCAGGAGGGCCGGGGGATCGGCCTTGCGGCGAAGATCCAGGCGTACGAGCTTCAGGATCATGGCTTCGATACGGTGGAGGCGAACCAGAAGCTCGGGTTCCCGCCCGACCTCCGGGATTACGGCCTCGGCTGCCAGGTCCTCCTCGATCTCGGCCTGAAGAAAGTGCGCCTGATGACGAACAACCGGGCCAAGCTCGTCGGGATCGAGGGGTACGGGCTGGAAGTCGTCGAGCGCGTGCCGCTGAAAGTGGACCCGAACGAGTCCAACCTCCGCTACCTGGAGACCAAGCGCGACAAGATGGGCCACTTGCTCGACCATCTCCACGAGAATCCGTCCGGGAACGGCAAGAACGGGGCCGCGCATCCGACTCAGGCAGCCGACTCCGGGCAGGAGGTCGAGGGCTGATGCCGATCCGACCGATCTCCCGGATGGGCCATCCCATCCTTCGCGAGCGCGCCCGCGGGATCACGCCGGAAGAGCTGCGGTCCGACGAGATCCAACGCCTGATCGACGATATGGTGGAGACCATGCGGGAAGCCCATGGTGTGGGCTTGGCCGCGCCGCAGGTGTTCGAAGGGCTGCGGCTCATTACGGCGGAGGTCCAGCCCTCCCCGGAAGACGAAGATGAAGGGATTCCCCTGCTCGTACTCGCGAATCCTGCCATCGTCCAGGTCTCCAGGGAGATGTATGACGACTGGGAAGGATGCCTGAGCATCCCGGATATCCGGGGTCTCGCTCCCCGACACATCGCGGTACGGGTGGAGGGATTGGACCGTCATGGAGAGCCGGTCAACGTGACGGCGGAAGGGTTCTTCGCGAGGATTCTCCAGCATGAGATCGACCACCTGGACGGCATTCTCTATTTGGACCGGATGAAGGATTTAAAGTCCCTCACTTTCATTGAGGAATTCGAGCAGCATTGGCTCCCCAGGGAGGAAGAGGCGGACGAGCTGCCGGGCTGAAGTGAGTCAATCGGTGGGGGGAGCGCCCGGCGAATGAATTCCCGGCAACAACGGCACGATGTCGCCCTCCGGCGACTCCACCCCCAGCCTGTCCTGTATAGAAGAGCCGATAAGAGAGTCCGCGAAGGCGGACTTTGTGCGCCTCCAGGCGTTGTTTCAAACGCCGACTCCCTCCCACATCTCACACTCATCCATTGAAAACGGTGGGTATCGGGGTTCTCTCCTTATAAGCCCATCGGAGATACAACAGAAAGCCGCCCTTCTTATTAGAGGGGCGGCTTTCTGTTTAACGGCAGGTTTTATTTATTCGAATGAGATTAGGGGGATGAACCCGGGGTTTCACGGCAATAAATCGAACAGCAATTTTAGACGGGGATCGAGTCATCCTCGAAGGCGATGACGGGGAGCGGAGCCCAGCGGTCCGGACCGACGAGGTCCGCCACCCGATAAAGGGAAGAGCCCGCATACAACCGCAGGGACACCCCGGCGTCTTCCGCCCGCACCGCCGCCGTACGCAGCGCGCGAACGGCGCCCAGGCCGATGAAGTCGACCTCTTCCAGGTGGAGATGGACCTGGTACCCGCCCTGGATCAGGTGAGTGACCTGTCCGAACATTTCCGAAGCATGCTCGGCGACCAGAGAGCCCGAAGCGAACAGGTGCGCCTCGTCGCTCTCGCGTTCCACACGGTAATTAAACGACATGAGTAAATTCCTCCATTAAAACCTACCGGGTCCAGTATATCACAAGCATCCCGCCACGTCGAGAGCGATACCAGCGAATCGGGGGCGGCGCCCTACTCCGGCGTGTGACAAAACAGTCACGCCGGAGTAGGGCCTTCCCTCTTGGCAATCCCCCCGGCCCCTGATATAATGGGCACACCGGACTGCACGAACGGTCTAAATCCCCGGTCTTTCCGCCGATATTGATGCCGGTATCTTCATCCCGGCTCTCGGGGAGGGACAAGGGCCATCGGTTCGACCCGGCGAATGGATACCGTATCGCGCTTATTGCCGGTAGCTCCAACAGACGGAGGTTTCCTTAATGAATACGAAGGCGGGCATCTCGTGCAACTGCGGGCAGCGGATCGTCACCAAGGATGTGATTCAAAAGGGTCAGTATCCTCGAATCTTCGGCCCCAACTTCATCTACGTGAAATTCCGGTGTTCCCGCTGCAAGCGAATGGGGGAGAAATTCATCGAGCAGGACAAGTGGGATGAAGCCTATCTACGGGAAATCCCTTCGGAGTTCGGCGGCGATGAAAAGAAGAACTTCGACCGGCTCGGTCCCATCACGATCGACGAAGTGATCGACTTCCACTCTTCGCTGGGCGCCTTCAACTTCAGCGATCTTGATCCCAACTTGGAGAAAAGCTGAAAACACGATAGACTCCCATCGGTAACCCTCCCAATTTTCGTACGGCGAGCCCGGCCCTCCAAGCAGGCTCGCCGTTCCGTTGTGGAGCGGCACCTTCTCACCATTTGGTTCTCCGGGCAGCGGCGGAACTCCATTCCGTCACTCACCGCAATTTCGAACCCCCCGACTGACCCTCATGAACTCTTCCAAATTCTTTCCGCTCACGCGCTCCCTTCCGCATGCATGCCCGGGCGTGTTTCCCCGCATCGCTCTCGCTTTCCTGCTGGGGACGATGGCGACTCTCAACGCCCATGCCGCCTGGCAGCCGACGATTGAGGTGGTCCGGACTCCCGGCGCGGCGGTCCTCAAGATCAACAACCGTCCGGCGCTCCGCTTCGATAACGCCGCCCTCCTCAACGCCGTCCCCGACCGCCCGGAGACGGTGGCGAACCGACTCCAGTACCTCGTCAACAACAGGTTCAACCCGGCGTGGATCAGCGTGAAGGATACGCCGCAGGGCGCGATCATCATCGCCGGAGGCGGCGCGCTCCTCACCGTCACGGATGCAGAAGCCAAAACGAAGAAGATGTCCCGCCAGACCCTGGCGAACACCTGGGCTAAAACCCTGAAAGAGTTGTTGTCCCAGCCGCCCGTATCGGCCTCGCCGTCTCAGGCGGCGCTGCCCCTGGGGGAGACCCGCCCGGTGCAGATCGGCGGCGCGCTCGCCGGGCCGATCAACGTTCGCCTCCAGCCGGAGGGCGTGGTCCGCGCGACGGTAGACCCTTCCGGACGCAAGGTCCTCCTTCAGGGGGTGTCGGTGGGGTCGGGTGTGATGGCCGTGGAGGTGGACGGCGAGACCGTCACGGTGCCGTTCGTGGTGAAAAAAGCGGCGGGCCGGGTGGAGAGCGCAACGCTGGCCGTGACCGGCAGCGGTCCCGAGCGCCTCACGCTTCGCGGGATCGTAAAAGAGATGGCCCTGCGGAACATCAAACCGGAGCCAGGCGCGGTCGTGAAATGGGACGGGGATTTCCAGCTTCCCAAATCGATCCCGCCGGGAGGCGCGGTCGTCTCGCTTCCCGTCCGGATCGAAGGGGAGAATTATTTCCCGGTACGCGGCCACTCCCAGGTACGGCTGGTCAAGGAAGCGGTCGGGCGCACCGAGCCGAACCTTCTGTTCTACTCCAACGACCCGGAGATGCTCCGAAAGTATTACGGGGTGCTGTACACCGGCCAGATCCGCGCGAACCAGGCGGTCCGCTTCCTCTACCACCACCAGAGCGCGATGGACTCCCCCATCCGCTTCTCGCTGCAATTGAAGAACGGCGACGCGCCCGCGCGGCTTCAGATCATCGACGGGGCGGCGAACCCGCAGGTCGATACCTACCAGATCGGGCACCGGGCCGCCGCGAAGTTCTTTCCCACCTGGCTTAACGATTCGGGCTACATCCGCAACATGGAGCCGGGCGAGACCCTGACCCTGCTCAATCAGACTCTCGCCAAAGACGTGACTTCGAGCGGGATCTATCACTTCGTCCTGCTGTCCGGCTCCAACGTCACCCTCCAGCTCCGCGCCGACCCGCCGGACACCCCGCTCGGCATCCGGCAGGCGAACCTGAACCCGGAATTCTATCCCACCACCCGGAAGAAAATCCAGGAGACCTATTCCGTGGGCGGGCGCTGGAGCTTCATCTCCTTCGGGCGGGAGCCAGTGAAGACCCCGACTTCGACCCACCCGCTGCTCGGCAATTACGGCGTCGTCTACGACGTGAGCCTCAAGCTGGAGAACCCGACGGGGCAGAAGAACACGGCGGACGTCATCTTCGACCCCTCCGCCGGGATCGCGCGGGGAGTCTTCCTCGTCAACGGGCAGATGATCGAAACGTCTCACCTTCGCCCCCCCCAGGAGTTTACATTGGGGAGCTATCCGCTGGAACCCGGAGAGCAAAAAGAGATTCGCATCATCACAATGCCGCTCGCGGGCTCCAACTATCCGGCGCGGATCACCGTCCGCCCCCGGCAAGCCGTCGTCCGGCAGCCCACCGACAGCGCGGTGGCGACCACAAAGACACCGGTTGAAGGGGAGAAGTAACCTTCCATGCCGTTCGGTGATCGGAACCCCTTCAGGGAGCCAGCCCACCGGGGAATGTCATCGTCCCATCAGGGTAGAGTGACCTTCCCCGGCCTCCAATCCGGTGCGTTTGATCGACAGAAGGGCCGCCAAGCCTTGCAGAGTTCTCCCCGTTTTCTTCTTGCCGCCCTGTTAGCATGGGGCGCCATCGGTTCACCCGTGTACGCTCAGACGACTCCGGCGGCTCCTCCTCCCGCCGGGCAGGAAACGACCGCCACGCCGGAAGCGACTGCGCCCCACATCCCGCCGCCCATGCCGCCCGCCCCGGTGAGCATGATGGCCCCCGCCGCTCGCGCCGCGAACCTCTCCGCCCACATCATGTGGGTGGACGCAACGGCCAACGCCCCGTTCATCAACACGAACGAGAAGGTGAAGGCCATCGTCGAGAAATGCAGGGCGGCGAACATCAACAGCATCGTCGTGGACGTGAAGCCCCTGAGCGGCCTCGTCCTCTACGACTCGAAGCACGCCCCCCGGATGCCGGACTGGAAGGGCATCCCCTACCCCAAAGAGTTCGACGTGCTCCGCGCGTTCATCACCTACGGGCGCGAGGCGGGCATCCCCGTCTACGCCGCCGCGAACATCTTCTCCGAGGGCCACAAGAGCTTCAACGCCGGACCCGCCTACCAGAACAAGGAGTGGCAGGTCACCACCTACGAGACGGTGCCGTACGTGAAGGGGACCGGCGAGACCCGCATCCTCATCGCCCGGCTGAACGAGGCCCCGGCGAAGGAGGAGGTCGCGGCGTACACGCGCGGGTTCGGGCCGGACGTTGCCGCGAAGCCGGACGAGCTCTACGTCGCCTATGATGCGGCGGACCGGGTGATCCTCAAAGCCGACGGCTCCGGCCTCGGCAGCGACCGGATCCCGATTCCCCCGGACGGCGGGCTGCTCGTCGGGCGCGGCGCGGGACGGGACTGGCTCATGCAAAACCTCGCGGTGGGGGACACGGCGCGGTTCGAGGGGGAGAAGCGGTTCGTGCGCGGCGAAGAGAGCCGGAGCGACAAGTTCGCCGTCTTCGTGAACCCGATCCGTAAGGATGTCCGCAAGCGCATCCTGGACATCATCCGGGAGATCGTGCGGACCTACCCGGTGGACGGCTTCTACCTCGACCGGATGCGCTACCCGAACCTCCACGCCGATTTCTCCGACGACTCCCGCCGGGCCTTCGAGAAATGGCTGGGCCGGAAGGTGACGAACTGGCCGGAAGAGATCGTCACCTTCGAGCCCCGGCCCGGATCGGAACCCGTTCGCGGCCCCCTCTTCAACCCGTGGCTGGAGTGGCGCGCGAACAACATCCGCAGCTTCCTCGAAGAGGCGAGCCAGGTCATCCGCTCCACGCGCAAAGGCACGAAGGTCGGCGTGTACGTCGGATCGTGGTACTCGGTCTATTACGACGTGGGGGTGAACTGGGGCAGCCCCGGCTTCCCCGACCGGTACGACTGGATGACCCCGACGTTTCGCCTGACGGGGTACGCCCCGCTCCTCGATCTCATCACGGCCGGGACGTACTTCCCTGTGGCGTGGAAGAGCCAGGCGGACGAGGCGGGGGTGCTCCCCTCCGCAACGGTGGAAGGATCGGCGGAGGAGGCCTTGGCCGCGGTGCGCGACGAGACTCCGCTGTACGGGAGCCTCTACCTCGTACAGTACAAGGGTGATCCCGAGGCGTTTCGTCAAGCGATCCGGGCCTCATTAGCGGCGACGGGCAGCGTCATGATCTTCGACCTGGTGTACGTGGAGGAGTACGGCTGGTGGGACATCCTCCGCGAAGAGCTGGAGCGGAACCGGACCGCCCCCCACGACGTGCCGAGCTTCGTTCAGTCCATCCGGGAGGCTCGCCACGCCGCCGACCGCGCGACGGATGCCCTCTCGAAAGGGAAGGTGTTCACCGCCCCCACCGACCGACCTCCTCTCTGAACCCAGTCTAACGTCCAATGTCGCCCTTGTATCTTAGCGTTAGGGGTTGAACGTTGAACGTTCCCATCCGTTGG
>JAHWJO010000244.1 GCA_019348365.1 Armatimonadota bacterium
GCGGGCGAGCTGGCTGTAGGTGAGGCCCAGGGCTTCCCGCCGCCGCTTGCACTCCACCCTGGTGAATGCGGACTCTTCCGCATGGGGTTCCGCAGAGGCGGCAGGTTCCGGGACGGCAGGCGCGGCCTCCTTCGCCTCGCAGCGGACGCAGTAGTTATTCAGGCCGTCGGCGGTCCGGTCGTTCGGGGAGAAGTGCTCATGCGTCGGCGGGAATTTCTTATCGCATCGGGTGCATTCACGCAGTTTCGGCTCCGGATCGGGCACCGATGTTTCGCGCGACAAGTTCGCCGGAACCCCCTGATTTTTCTTGCCGGCCATCGTGCGCGCCCGGAAGTGTTCCTTGCAGATCTTTTTCAGCGCGTTGCCCTTGCCGATCCGGTGGAAGTATTCTTCCGTGTGGGGCAGGGGCTCGGAGCAGTCCGGGCACTGGTGCATGGGCGGGGCTTCGGGCTCATGCGCGGGAGGCTCGGTATCGGCGGAGATCTCCGGTTCGGGTGTTAGATCGGTCTCCACTTCCGCCGGCGCATGGGCGCCGTTGCTCGGGACTTCCGGCGCGGACACCTCGAGTACGATGGGGGCCGTCTCCGGCACATCGTCCTGCGGCGCGTCGGAAGGAGGGTCCGCCGGGGCCGCCGCCTCCCTCTCTTTCCGTTCGGCTGCTTCAGGAAGCAGCCGCCCCTTCGTCTCCCGGATGCGCGCTTCGACGTCGTTCTCCGCGAAGTACCGCTCCAGCCAGTCTTTCCGGCTCCGCTCGGCGGCATCGGCGAGGGCGGCTTCCGCGCAGTCTTCGTGCCAGGCGGTAGAATCGCTGGTCAGGATATACTCCGGGTCGGTGACGCGCTGCCGGCAGCCGGCGCAGATCGGGGTCAGGGCGCGTCTCATCTTGCCACCTCGCTTTCGTTCAGATCCTGCTCGATAATTTCCATTCTCTATCGTCGCTTTCTAAAAATGGGGCAGAGAGAGCTGTCCCTTACGGATACAGGCGGGATTCCGCCAGATGCTCTCCATTCGCACCGGCTTCTCCCTGGCGGAAAAAGAAACGGTCTTTACGTCCTCCCGCATCCAGCCCGACCGCTCCAGTGGAGCGTAGACCTCGTGGTTGTAGCCGGAGAGGATCACCATCCCTTTGAGGTTCAGAAAGAGGTCCACCATCTCTTCGTGGTCCTCCCGAGTCATCTCGTGGTCGTATCCGCCGCGCATGGATCGGGTTTCATGGACGTAAGGCGGGTCGCAATAAAAGAGGCACTCTTCGTGGTCGTATCGCCGCAGGATGTGCCGGAAGTCCATCCGGTCCACCTGGACGCAACGGAGGCGTTTGCAAAATTCCGGGAGCCCTTCCACGGCGAGGAGGTAGCGGGAGACGCTTGCGCTCATGCCGCACTTGCTTTCCGTCTTGCAGCTCGCCCAAGCATTGCCGAACTGGCCGGCGTAGGACATCCGCGACACCACGAACCACCGGTAGGCGCGCTCCACGTCGTCTTCAGGTTCCATCCAGGTTTTTCGGAACTCGTTGAACAACTCGCGGCTGTAAGGCGTCAATTCCATCCGGAAGCGGAGCTGCTCCAGCTTATCCGGCGCCTGGAGCACCCGGAAGAAGTTCACGAGCCCGGAATTCAAGTCGTTGTAAACTTCCACCGGGCTGGTCGGCTTTGCGAAGAGCAGCGCCGCCCCTCCCCCCCAGGTCTCCACGTACGTACGATGTTCAGGCAGGGGAAGGAGGTGGTCCACGAAGAGCCCCTTCCCTCCAAACCAGGAGACCGGACCGGGGCGGCGTCTCATCTCAGCCGCCCTCCCCTTCCCCATTGGATGCATCCGATGCGCATGAGCCGCACCGGTCCTCCGCCGCCCACGCGACGCCCTGCTCGGCGAGCACCGCATCCGTGGCGCCGCAGCACAGGCAGAAGCGCAGCCCCTCCTCTTCCGCACAATCGGGGCAGAGGATCGTCCCTTTCGCCGTCACGACGCCGACGGAGTTCGTGTACCGGCGCGGGCAGGGCACACCGAGAGACGCCGGCAGATCCCCCACGCAGAGGTCGCACTGGTCGGCATTGCCGTCGAACATCCCCTGCTGGATGCAGGTGAGGCAAAACCCTTCGTCGGTCGCCGGGGGCCGCTCCTCGCACACCTCGCAGAGGTGCTCCGGCGCGGAAGTCGCCACCTCCTTCGATCCCGCCGGCGGCACCCGCCCCAGGAACCAGTCCGCCATGGGGAGAGTGTCCTTGCGGTACTCCAGGGCCTCCTCGATCTCGTGCACAAGCAGCGTCTCCGCTCCGAGTGCGATGATCCCGTCCAAGGTCATCCGGTTGGCGAGCGTCCCCCAGAAGGTCTCCTGCCGGAACTCCAGGGGCATGGTGAAGATCTTCTGAATCTCCTCGTCACCGCTGTCCGCCGCCGCCGCTTTTTTCGCCGCGCTCCGTGAGGTCTTGATCGCCTGCCACGCCACCAGCGCCAGCGCCTGGCGAGCGGTCTGGAGCAGCGACTCCGGCGTCGCTTCGTCCGGATAGAGCAGCTTCGCCCGGATCTCCTCCCGGACCGCCGCGAACCGCTCCTTCCGCTCCTTCCCCTCCTCGCGGGTCATGCGCGCCCGGAGGGACCGGAGGCGCGGCGGATCGAGGCAGATGTCCACCACGGCGCCGCTCGTGCAGAGCCCTTTCGCCAGGCAGGGGCAGTCGCCGTTACACCCCTCGGGCCGGCTCCCGGTGAGCTGCTCGTAGGCGTCCCAGCTGAGCTTCGAGAGGTCGATGATCCCCTCCGGGACTTCCCTCTCCCCCGCCGGCGCGGCGGGCGTGCCGGGCGCCGGGGAAGCGGGCGCGAGGGCGCGTTCGATCTTCTGCTGCACCCGCTCGTTGCCCTGCGTCTTCGCGCGCTCCGCGAGGCGCTTCGCCTCCTCGAGGGCCTCCGCCTGGGCGGCCTGCTGCAGCTCGTGGAAATGGTCGGGCTTGAGGCAGTAGCTCGAGTACTCGCCCTCCCGCCGGAAGGCCTGGTAGGGGCATTCCGTGCAGGTCGCCTTCACGTCGAATTTCGCCCGTTGATCGAGGTTCCGGATGATGAGCTTCTCGTGCTCCAGCTGCCAGTCGAAGGGGACCTTCACCCGTTCCAGCTCCTTCGAGGCGATCCCCTTCTCCGCCGCGAGCTCGGCGATGCGCGCGCAGATCTCCGGGAAGTCGGCGATCCGGGCCAGGGTGCGGCCGTGCGACTCGGAGAGCTTCCCCGCCTCGATCAGCGCCTGCACGGAATCGGGGAGGCGGAGGAGCCGGAGCGCGTTCGACACGAACGATTCGTCCCGCCCGATCTTCCTGGCGATCTCCCGCTGTCGGCAGCCGTCGTCGATCATCCCCTGGAAGCCGCGCGCCTTTTCGAGGGGGGAAAGGTCGCTGCGTTGCAGGTTTTCTACGAGGATGATCTCCCGCGCTTCCGCGTCGGTCAGGCCATGACGGACGATGGCGGGGATCGTGGATTGCTCGGCGTCGATGGATGCCCGCCAGCGGCGTTCCCCGGCGAGGATCTCGTAGGTCCCCGCGTCGGTCGGTCGGACCAGGATCGGCTCGATCACTCCCTGCTCCCGGATGGATGCGGCGAGGTCGGAAAGTTCGCCGGGGTCGAAGCGCTGCCGATTCTGGAGGGGCGAGGGATGGATCTCGTGGAGACGAAGGCCGGGATGGTAGATCGCCGCGCGCGTCTCGGCTAGGAGCGCATCAGCGTGCTCCTCCTCCTTCGTCCGGGCTTTTCGCGCGAAATGTTCGAGTTGCTCAGGTGTGGCGGTGGGGGTCATTTTGGGTCCTTTCAGGCCCCAGTTATGAGTGATGAATGATGAGTTATGAATTCAGCCCCCTCTGGCCCGGCCTTCCGGCTTTTGCCCCAAGGGGTTCAATTCATCATTCAGCATTCATCACTCATAACTGGATTTCAGTCGTTGCCGGCGGGGCGCTCATCCCCCTCCGGGTGCTGCATGGCTTCTCGCTCGATCTGTCTCAGGCGCTCCGCCCGTTCCCGGGCCCGGCGCTCCCGCTCGCGCCCCTCCATCTCGGCCCGGACGTCGGCGTACCGGTCCGGGTTCCAGTCGGCGGGGTAGCGCGACGGGTCGTGCACGAATCGCTTGCCGCTCATAACAGTCCTCGCTTCCGGGCTTCGGCCTCGGCTTCTTCGCGGTTCCGGCCCTCCGGGAGGTGGAACCGCTTCGGTCTGCGCCCCCCGGTCGGCGCGTGTCCGTTCCCGTTCGATCCGTGGCCGTTGTTCCCGTGCCCGTTCGCGCCGTCGGCGCAAGGCCTTACCGGGTCCATCGGCTTCAAAATCCCGCTCTCGCGGAGCGCCGCCGTGACGTTCTCCCGCGCTTCCCGGTCGCGCCGGCGGCGTTCCTCGCGCTCATCGGGCGTTCCCTCCACTCCGAAGAGCTTTCGCGCGACGCCCTCCCCGCCGCGCCGCCGGCGGTCTTGCTGCTTCGTCTCCCACGCCTGGAACCGGTCCAGCCGCTCCGGCGTGAGATTCTTCAGCTTCGGCGGATCCGGTCGGGTCCGGTCGTCCCGCCATTCCACCGTTTTGAACCAGTGGAGCCAGAGCTTTACGCGGTCCGGCGTCATGCCCGCCGTCCGCCACTCGCCCTCCACCCGATCCAGCTCCCGCCGGACCGATTTGGACCGCAGCGCGGCCTCCCCTACGGCGCAGGCCCCCATCAGGGCCTCTCTCAGGGAGGGCGCTTGCGCATCCTCGGACACACACACACCGGCAGGATCTTCCGATCCGGTATCCCGTCCCAGGATCCCCGGAGACGGCTGCGCATGTGTGTCCTCTGAATCCCTAAACTCCCTAGAATCCTTTACTGTAGGAAGGGCATGGGCTTTTGCCATGTCGGGCATGGGTTTTGCGATGCCCGGCATCGGGTTTTGCCCACCTGGACCCAGGGATTTGCCATGTCCAACCGCGTCGACATGGGTTTTGCCATGTCGGGTTTCCGCTGCGACGGCGTTGGAAGCATCTTCAGACGAGGGGGCCGGGCCGGCCCCCTCGTCTTTTTTACGCGGATCGGAATGGAGCGATTTTACTTGCCGGGCCCATCGGAAGGCGTAGGGGGTGAGGCGGTAACGGTAATGGCCGTTCCCCGATACCCGCTCGAATTCCAAAAGGGCCTCCTCCACGCCCAGTTGGGGCTGGGGCATGGAGAATTGTTTCCGACGTCGCTTGAACGTGTCGGTCTTCATCATCGCTTCCTGGCGCAGCTGCTCCTCGGTGCGGAGCACCCAGCCTTCCCCGTCGGCCTCCGCCTCCTGGAGGTAAAGCAGCTGCTCGAAGAGCCGGACGGCTTCATCATCTTCCCCGAAGGCGGGGTAGAAGCAGCGGTGCATGGGCACGCATCGCTCTTCCTGGTGGAGCTCGGCCCGGAGCGCTTCCGCTTCCTGTCGGGCTGGCCTCGCTTTTCTGGAGGACATGAGGCCCGCTTTCTATGACTTGAGGTACTGCTCCAGCCAGGCCGCATACGTCTGGAGCTGCTCGTCGCTCTGGCGGTCGAGGTCTTTCGGGACCTTCGCCAGCTTCCGCCAGCCCGCGCTCATCTCGGCCCGGCGCTTCGGGTCGCCCTCGATCCGGGATTCCAGCTCCTCGACCTTCTGGAGCCATTCGTCGCGGACCGCCTCTGCGCGGGGATCCTCCCCTTCCGCCAAGGGATCGCCGCCTTCCGCCTCCGGCGTCTCCTCATCCGGAACGAAGTCGCCGTCCTCCGCATCGGCGGGTTCCTCGGGTGCCCGGAGCTCCTCGATCCGCCCCTCCAGGGCCGCATTGGCCGCTCGATACTCCTCCAGGGATCGGGGCGGCGCCGTGAGGCCCTGGGACTGGAGGAAGGCGTTCCGGTCCGCTTTGGCCGCCAGTCCCGATTCCAGGGCGAGTTTGCGGAACTGCTGTTTGGCGGCCTCCAGCTCCGCGTCTACTCCCCCGGACGCTTCGCCACCGGACGGGGCGTTCGACGTTCGAGCTGCCCCGCGCGCGCCGCCCGCTTGCGTTCGCGCTTGAGCCGGTTGAGTGCGAAAGGTGCCGTCCTCCCCCCGTTGCGCCTCCAGGTACTCCGGCGGTCCGATCTCCTCCCAGGTGGTCAGGCCGCTGATGCCGCCCTGGCGCTTGAGGGCCATGTTCTCGGCGACTTTGCAGATCATCGCGGAGGGGTATTTCTTCCAGGTCTCCCCGCCTTTGTCGCCGGACTTGTCGTACTCCAGGAAGTCGGCGAAGCAGACGACGGGATCCCGGATCGCGTGCTTGGCGACGGCCCACGCGCCGAGCACCTTCCCCCGCTTCGCCCCGAATCTGTGCCGGATGACGTTGTTCACCGGGTCCAGCTCGAATTCGTCCCCCTCCCGGACGGCGGCGGACTGGATGCCCCGGAAGTTCGCGTCGCGCTGGCAGATCTTCAGGTAGCCGTCCCGGCTCGTGAAGATCGTCGGCTGCCCGCCGAACTTGATGAACCAGATCTCCTTGTTGAACGGATCCAGTTGGTACCGCTCGCAGAGACCGGCGAACATGAAGAATTCATCCTCCGTCGCGTCTTTGCAGACGGTCCGGCGGAGGACATCCACTTGCGTAGAGGTGAATCCCGCGACCGGCAGCTGCGCGTCCGATACCTGGGGCAAGGCGCTGCCGCCGGTCGCTTCGGTCTCCGCCCCCTCCACGAGGGCCAATGCGGTCGTGTCGCTCACCATGCACCTCCGTAGCGGCTCAAAAGATAGATCGCGAGATAGGAAAGGGCCATGCCGAACAGGCCGAAGAGGAGCACGTCGAGGTTGCGGAAGAGAAGCTCCAGCGCAGGCCGCCGGGCCGCCAAACCGGATTGCTCGGGTGGGGCGGTCGCGCACCGGGCCGCCGCGACGATCTCCCGCCGGCGTTCCTCCGCGCGCATCACCCGCGCCATGGAGCCGGGGGCCGGCGTCCGCCGTGCATGCGTCTCGAAACGCCAGAGGTTCAGCGCGCACCTCCAGCAGACCGCGCTGTCCCGCTCGATCTGCATCCGCAGGGGATGCCCGCACCGGCAGCGGGAGGAGGGGCGGTAAGGCACCGTCTTTTTTATCTT
>JAHWJO010000245.1 GCA_019348365.1 Armatimonadota bacterium
GGTATCGCCATCGCAACGTGGTGGAGCGGTGTTTCCTGCGCCTGAAGCAATGGCGTCGGATCGCCACCCGCTACGATAAACGGGCCGAGACCTACCTTGCTCTCCTGAGTTTGGCGAGTATAATCCTCTGGTTAAGCTCATAATTGTCGGATACGCTCCTAGAGGGTGACTTTGGCCCCACTCCCCGTCCCTGGCAAGACGAGCAGACTCAGCGAAGGCAATTGAAAAACTCCATTGACACCCTCTCATCACCACTCTCCCATGTAATCCGTTTGCACCCGCCGTGCCTGACGCAGGATAACCGATTCTCTCCACGGGTCTAGGATTTATGAGTGTTAACTTCCGGGAGCCCGGACAGACCGGGCAGGAATTCCTGAGCCGGTTTATTTGAGCTTATTTGCCCTCTGTTTTCAGATTGAGATACAAAACGGCAGCCCCATCGAAGGGGGCCTTGAAGGGCCGTTTCCCCCCGCCCCTCTCCGTCTTGCCCGGCGTCCGCCGCCCTGTGATCGGGTGGACCCACTCCGCCTGAAAAATTCCCTTGGCTGTCGAGAGGTCCACTGTCACCTCACCGCCGTCCGGCAGGTAGGTCAGGTACTCCCGTCCCATGTTCGCCAGGCAGTAGCCCGTGGAGGAGAGATCGTTCCGGGGCGTCATCGCTGCGAGGTTCATCCGGTTGGCCATGCGCCGGGTCTGTCCCATCGCCTGGCGAGAAGCGATGTAACCCGGATCGTCCAGCGTGAGGGGGACCTCCTTCATCACCAGGGACAGAGGCGGGAGGTGCTCCATCAGGATCGGATTGTGGCCCCGGCTGAAGCTCTTCCAGACCCAATCCCTGCCGAAGGCGGTATTGCCGTAGATCGGCACGACCCACCAGTGATCCGAGTCCATCACGCTCACTTTGCGGTTGTTCGCCACGAAAGGGTCATGAACGCTGAACCCCTCCTGTCCCTGGGGCGGCTCCACCTGAAAGTAGTAGGACACCCATTCCGCCGGGCTGGCGTCCAACCGGGCGCGCGTCTCACGAGGGGACCAATCTGCCATCGTCATCCCCACCGGGTGCTGCATGGCTTTCATCCGTTCGTAGCGGTGGATGAACCGGATCATGTCGTATTGCCAGTCCTGGCTGGTCCCCTCGCATTCGTTGCAGATCTCGAAGAGCACGTTGTCCAGGTCGTTCACTGTGTCGATGACCTTCCGGACGTATTGCTTCTGAACCTTCGCGACCGCATTGGGGATCCCGGCAAGGATCTGCGTTTCCGACCCTCGCCCGTCCCGGTTGGGGTCGCCGTCGATGCCGTTGATGTTATTGTCTCGGTGGAACGGGTTCCCGGTCCAGTTCGGCCTCACCTCCTGGTATCCGCCGAACAGCATGATCGAGACGTAGATCCCGCGGTCGCGGGCCGCCCGGACGCGGGACCGCAGCCGGTCAAAGTAGGCCGGGTCGAACTTCGTCAGGTTGAACTTCGGCTTGCCGTCCAGCGCCGTGCCGGGGCCGGTGCGCCGCCATGGCAGCGGCGACGCGTGCAGCTCCTTTTCCCCGTATTCATGTTGATATCGACTCACATGCCGGCTCCAGAGGCGGATGAAATTGTGGTGGTGCTCCTGTAAGAAGTCCAGATAGCTGCCGTAATCGAAGACGGGCGGCGGATCGGTAGGCCCCCGGTCGATCAGGTTGGTCCAGGTGTGGGAGCCGGTCAGGTACACGATCTTCCCGGTCCGGTCCTCGAAGTAACGGGGGTTCCAGGGAGAAACACGCAACGGGCCTCGAGTGGGAGTCGGCTTAGGAGAGGGTTTGGCAGGGGGCACCTCGGCTGCCGCGCGCGAGGAGAGGAGGGTAGGGTTTACGCCCGCCGATCCGGCCATCACCGAAACCATCAGTAGAACCTTTACCTGTTCAGACTTCATCTGGTTAACCTGCTCCGAACGCCGGGGCCGGTGTAGGTCACCCGGAGGGCGACATCGACATACGGATTGGGGTATGTTGCAGAGCTGCGAAGGGTGTGCTCCCAGCGTTGCCAGGTGTGAGCCGTCTCGTCCCGATCCGCCGCGGAGGCCTGGCTGAAAGACAGTAATATCCCCAGCACTGACAAGATCCAGAATACTTTCACGCCCCGGTTCATCCTCAACTCCAATTCAATGTCCCTCGGGTTTGAGGGAAACAGACGGCGAGGGAGGCCGTTCCGCCTCTGCACCGACGGGATCTCCCTTATCGGCGTCCGGCCCGCTTCAGAGAGAGCACCGCCCGCCCCGCAAACGGCGGCGTCATCGTCTCCTTCCCCCCCGCCGATTTGATCCTCTCTCCCATCCGGGTGACTTCCGCCTCCGGATCGAACCACTCCGCCTCATACGTGCCCTCCGGCAGCCGCACCGAGAACGGCTCTTTCCCCGGCTGGTAGATCAGGTATGCCTTCCCCGGATCGGCGAGGCAGTAGCGTGTGGAGGAGAGATCCGGCTGGGGCGTCATCGCCGCAAGGTTCAGCTTCATGGCAATCCGCCAGGTGTGGCCCATCGCCTTTCGGACCGCCTCATGCTTCGCCTCCTCGAACATCGGGTCCATGTAGATCGGGTTCAGCCCCCGGAGGAACGACTTCCAGACCCAGTCCGCGTCCCCGCCCACGCCCCAGAGATGGTCCGTGTCGGAGACGATCACCTTCCGCCCGTCGGCGGCGGGAGGATCGTCCTGATACCCTCCTTCCGTGCCGGGGGAAATCCACTCCGCATCACTGGCGAATAGCGCAGCGTTGTTCACCTCCGTGTCGGCGACCGTCATCCCCACCGGGTGGCGCATCCGCTTCTTCGCCTGCGCTTCCTTGATGAACCGGATGAAGTGGTACTGCCACTCTTTCGAGCCGAGGACGGTCGTCTCGTTGGCGATCTCGTAGAGGACGTTGTCGAAGCTGTTCACCGCCTCCATCGCCCGCCGCACGTACGCCTCCTGATACGCAAGGATGCGCTTGTCTTGAAGCGTATGGAACTCCACTCCCAGGCCGTCGCGGTTGAGGTCGGCGTCCACGCCGTTGATGTTGTTGTCCCGGTGGAACGGATGCCCTTCCCACGCGCCGCCGTTCTCGGTGCTCCAGTCATCGAAGAACATAACCCCGACATACATGCCCCGCTTCCGGGCTTCCGCGATGCGTTCCCTCATCCGCTGGAAGTACTCCGGGTTCAGCCGGTCGAGATCGAACTTGGGCTTGCCGTCGCGGGCGTTGTCGGGGCCGGTGCGCATCCAGGGGTGGGGGGAGATCCGCGCGCCCGTGTGAGAATCCCAGGCGTGTTCGACGATCCAGAGGCGGAAAAAGTTGTGGGGGTAGCGGGCGAGGCGATCCAGGTAGGCGGAGTAGCCGCCCATCTCGGAGATCGGCTTCATCCAGTCCTCCCCGGTGATGTCCTGAAGGTTGGTCCAGGTGTGGGAGCCGGTCAAATAGACGATCTTTCCGGTGCGGTCCTCGAAGTAACGCGGGTTGCGAGACGAGACACGCAGGGGACCTCGGGTGGGCGGGAGATCAGGAGCTCCCTTCCGGGAGGCGTTCTTTGCGACGGGAATAAACCCGGAGGCGGAAGCATCGCTCCCCCCTGCAAGCCCTGCCGTGACGGCAGCCAATGCCAAGATCGTTCTCAGGCTCATATGATAAACCTCTCCGTGAAGAGATCGTTCTTCCGGGTCATAGGATGAACAAGGCCCACACACTACTGCCGTAGGGGCCTGGACGGGGTTTTAGAATTTCCTATGTCCGTTCCGTGGGATGCATAAGGGGGTGCCTAATACTACAGCAGCAGATAAGTTAGAGGGGGGGTGGTCTCCGTCGGTGGTAGTGGGACCGCTTGGCGCGAGCTTGGTGTCTTCGATGCCAGTGGGACCACCCCAGCGTGTGATCGGCTGGAGGGAGCTTCACCCAAAGCAGTCGCTGAAGTAGACGCCGGATCTCCGGAACGGTGAGGGGAAGCAGTTCCTCGACGGCCTTTGTGGAGAGAACCCACTGACCCGTCGCTGGAGAGTCCCCCCTTTTGGGGGTCTGAGGGGGGGCTGACGGTCTCGGGGAAAGTCGTCTCTTCGGAGAGTCGGGATCGCACTACACTCAGGAAGGCAGAGGCGAGCATCGAAAGCGTCACATACCGATACCACCCCTCCCACCGTCGCACCTCATACTCGTCCAGCCCCGCCTCCTGCTTGGCTCCCTCCAAGGCCCCCTCGATGGCCCAGCGGGATCCCGCCACCCGCGCCACTGTTTCCAATCCCACGTCCGCCGGACCGAACACAAAGTAGAAGGCATACTCGACAGGATCGCTCAGGCTCCGGCGCAAAAGCAGTCGGTGAGTCCAGGCCGGTGTCTTCCCGCCCGCCTCCCCGGAGACCGGAGAAGCGGGGGAGGGGGGCGGGACCCAAGCCCAGTCGTAAAGGCGGGGGCCCTTTGCTCCTTCTCCGACGCGGATCCGTTCCCATGCGGCTTGAGGCAGCCGCTGTGTGATTTCCACCGCCGTCAGGAACTCCGGCCCCTCCCCCAGGTTCACCCCCACCGTCGTAGTGGAGGCCACCGCCAGCACATACGGCTGGCGGCGCCGCTCCAGGGCGGAACGCAGAGGCGTGCTGTTGCCGTAGACCTCATCTCCCGTCACCCAGGCACACGGCACCCCCGCATCCAAAGCTCTCTCGATCATCTGTCGAGCGAGTTCCGGCTTCGTCGCGAACTCCACCCCTTCCGGCACCCCCGCCCCCTCACACCGTCCCCGGTCCTCCGTCCACTCCTTCGGCAGGTACAGCTCCCGGTCGATCAAAGCCGTTCCCTTCGGACTCGTGTAGGCGAGGAATACCCCTACCTGGCTGTTCTCGGCCCGCCCGGCGGTCCCGCTGTATTGCCGAGCCACTCCGACCGAGTGGGTCCCTTTCTTCAAAAAGCCCGTCTCATCCGGGATCAGGATGCCTTCGGGGGTGCTCATCTGCTCGACGACATATGCCCTCAGGTCGTCCCGCACCTCGTCGGCTCCCCATTGGGCCTCCCGGACGAGCCGTTGAACGCCACTGGGGTCATGTTCCCCGATCTGCTCGGCCATCTGCCAGCCGTTCCGACGCCCCGCGGGGGCGAGGAGACCTCGCAGGTAACGCCGGAGCCGTTGGCGAACTTCGCGGCGGAAGAACCAGCGGTCGATCCGACAACAAAGGCATTCCAGTTCGGAATCGCCGTCGGCTAAGAGGGTTTGGGTGGCGGTATCCCAGGAGGTCCTGTGATCTTCCATTGCTCTCTCCTTTCCAGAGAGAGTTTACCCATTTATCTGCTGCTGTAGTATTAACAGTTGGACTGGCTCAAAAAAGTGGGGCACCTCCGTTGAGTCCAGTGTTGAGGCGAAACGGGGACGGGTCGAGCCGGGCCATCTGCAGATCAGCGTGTCCCGGGAGTGCTAGCTGTTGGGCCTCTCCCGCTCCGGGTTCTACTACCGGCCCCCGGGCGAGAGTGACCCGAACGTGCTCCTCTTGCACCGGATCGACCGGGAGTATACGGCGCACCCGTTCTACGGCTACCGCAAGATGCTCCACACCCTCCGAGAGGAGGGAGACGCGGTCAACAAGAAGCGGGTGCAGCGGCTGATGGGCGTGATGGGCCTCCGGGCGATGTTTCCCGGTCCTCACACGAGCCATCCCGCTCCCGATCACGTCACCTATCCGTATCGGCTGCGAGGGATGAGGATCGAGCGGGTGGATCAGGTCTGGAGCTGCGACATCACGTACCTGCCCCTGGCCCACGGCTACCTCTACCTGTTTACCGTGCTGGACGGGTACAGCCGGTTCGTGCTGGCGTGGACGCTCTCAAACACGCTGGATGTCGCCTTCTGCCTGAACGAGCTGGAGGAGGCATTGAGCCGGGGAACGCCGGGCATCTTCAACACCGATCAGGGATCGCAGTTCACCAGCCGGGAGTTCACCTCTCGCCTCCTTTCCGCCGAGGTCACGATCAGCATGGACGGGCGGGGGCGGGCCCTGGACAATATCTTTGTCGAATGGCTCTGGAGGACAGTGAAGTATGAGGACGTGTACCTGAAAGGGTATGAGACCCCCCGGGAGGCGTCCGCCGGGTTGGGGGAGTACTTCCGGTTATACAACGGGGAACGTCCCCACCAGGCGTTAGGTTATCGAACACCGGCGGCCCTCTACCAAGAAGGACGTCGCACCCAGGAACTTGGACCGACCCTCCACCTTATACCGGGCCGAAAACTGTCTTGACAATTGGGGTCAACATAGGAAGTCCAGACTGGACTTCCCCCTCTACCTGTTATTCTCGCTAGGTAGTTTACTGGCGAATACTCAACACCTCAGCTGAACACTCCTACGGTTGAAGAGAATCTCCCCGATGAGGAACTTTAATCATGTTACAAACAATTCTCTTGAGAACTGAGGCCTAATAAAAAATGCAAGCAGGGCTCACATGTCGGAATTGTACTGAGGTCAAATATGAAAAAATATATCTTTTCTTCCATAATGACAGCCCTACTATTCACCTCTCTCAACGCCTTCGCGGAACAGCTGCCTAGCTTGAATCCCACGACAACACTTACTGCTTACGTGAGCGAACAGGCTATCGTTTCAATGCCTACCTCAGCAGCATTCCAAGTAACTGGGGAGTCCGGCCCTGAAGCGAAAGTTACCGCATCCCTCCATGATGTCGTCCAGTCCAGTGAACCTTTGAAGATTGCTGTTAAATCTTCTTCAGAAAATTTTACTTTAGGGGATGGAAAATTTTCTCACTTCAAAGCTGATGATGTCGAATGGAATGCGGCAGAAGGGAGAGATTTAAAAGGAATATCAGGTATACTCTCCACAAGTAGCTTTTCTGAAATTGCCTCTATTGAAGTGGATGCAAAAGGCCGCTCCATTAACGAGTTTATCTTCAGGCTCCCTCAAGTATCCTCACGGACTTCCGGCAACCACACTCTCCAAATCGTTTGGAAGATTGAATGCTTAGGTGAGGAGTAAACCAGGTACTGTTAAATGGTTCTTCGCTGAATCAGGTGGGTAAGGGGAAGCGGAGCTTCCCGGCAATG
>JAHWJO010000246.1 GCA_019348365.1 Armatimonadota bacterium
ATGGAGGCAATAAAACCGATAACTCAATGCATTGAAGATAGAATAGAGATCGGCAGGGGAGGCGGAGGGGAGTGAAGGGCCCGTCTCTTCGGGAGATTTTACCACGTCCGCGCCGATACGCCAAAGGATCGTCGGACCGGCTCGATCCACCGAGATGTCACCGCTTCGACACGCCGATCCTCCTCAAAACGGCCCGGCGATGCGGAATACTTTCCTGGGTTACACGCGTGGGGATATGCCGTTTTACCAAAGCGATCCTCTTCCCCGGCCGTAGCGATCCAGGGACGATCCCGCCTTCATCCGGTGTTACAGAACGGTCGTACTTCATCCAGGTGAACGGAATCGTGGTAATAGAATTATAAGGGCAGGATGACTCCCGGAACGGCGGCAAGACGCGGCAAAGCCGGCCGAAGAGGGAGCAAGCCGGCATCTCCATTCCTCCGCCGCCCAGATACCCTCTGTAAGCGGGGAGTCCCCGGTTTCACCCGTCCGCCTTCCGTCGCGAATCCCGGCATCCTGGGAGAACGAGTTTCCATCCGGAGGGCCGGTCCCAGGGGACGTATGGAAGCCCGGCCACAGCTTTCCCTTCCCTATTTAGAACACGCTCGATCCGGGACACCCGTATTCAGAGATTGACGCGCAGCGAATCAGCGAGCAAAAGACAGGAGAGGGGCCTCCTTCAATGGCATCGAATTTTTTGAAACCGATCCGAGGACATCGCAAGCTGGGCGAGATCCTGCTGGAAACCGATCTGGTCAGCCAGGATCAGCTCAGCCAGGCGCTGGACGTGCAGCGGAATACCCGCCAGCGCCTGGGCTATGTGCTCGTCAATATGGGCTTCGTCCATGACGAGCTGGTGGCGGCGGCCCTAGCGAACCAGCTCAACCTGCCCCTGATCGACCTGACGAAGATCGAGCCCGACCCCTCCGCGCTCGCCAGCGTCCTGAGCGATCTCGCCATTCATCACCGCGTCTTCCCCCTCAAGCTTGATGGCCGCAACCTCACCCTCGTGATGGCCGACCCCCTCAACGTCGAGGCCGAGGACGCCATCCGCGCCGCCACCGGGTTCAACATCCGGCCCGCCGTCGCCCCCGAATCACAGATCGTCGAGTGCCTCGTCAAGCATTACTCCAACGACGCCAAGACTTACGATCTTTTGGAGCAGGTCGCGGACGGCGAGGATTCCGATGTCATTGCCATCGACGAAGGGCCGACCAATCCGTCCGAGCTGCTGGCAGCGAGCGAGTTCGACTCCGTCATCAAGGCGGTCAACGCCATCATCTCCGATGCCGTGAAGCGGTCCGCCAGCGACATCCACCTCGAGCCCTACGAGCAGAACGTCCGCCTCCGCTACCGGATCGACGGCGCGCTCCGACAGATCGCAGTGCTCCCCCTCCAGGCGTATCCGGCGGTCGTCTCGCGGATCAAAGTCCTCGCCAACATGGATATCTCCGAGAACCGCAAGCCGCAGGACGGCTCGTTCAAGGCGATTGTCGGGCACCGCTCCACCACCTTCCGCGTCTCCTCCCTCCGCACCGGTTTCGGGGAAAAAGTCGTTATCCGCATCCTCGACAACTCCATGAAGAAAGCCGGCATGGAATCGCTCGGCCTCCTCTCCCACGATTTGGAGACGCTGGAGTCCCTCCTCGGACAGACCCAGGGCCTCATCCTCGTCACCGGCCCGACGGGAAGCGGCAAGACGACCACCCTTTATTCGGCGCTCAATCACCTCAAGAGCGACGAAGTCAACATCGTCACGGTCGAAGACCCGATGGAGTACCAGCTCTCCGGGATCAACCAGGTGCAGGTGGACGAGCGGGCGGGGATCACCTTCGCGAGCGCCCTCCGCAGCATCCTCCGGCAGGACCCGAACGTCGTCATGATCGGCGAGATCCGGGACAGGGAAACGGCGGAGATCGCGGTGCGGGCTTCCATGACCGGCCACCTCGTCATGGCGACGCTCCACACCAATGAGGCGGCGTCGGCCCCGGCCCGCCTCGAAGACATGGGGGTCGAGCCGTACCTCCTCGGCGTCAGTCTCCTCGGCGTGATCGCCCAGCGTCTCGTGCGCCGCCTCTGCGCCGAATGCTCCGAATCGTTCGCTAAGCCGATGGGCTGTCAGCACTGCGACTTTACCGGCTATGCGGGACGGCTGGGCCTGTACGAAATCCTGACGATGGACGGCGCGGTGCGGCAGGCGGTCCACCGGAGCGCGGGGAAAGACGAGATCGAAGAGCTGGCGCGCAAATACGGCTTCCGCACCATGGCCGACGATGCCCAGGCCAAGATCGAGATGGGCTGGACGACTCAGGAACAGGTTCAGGCGGTGCTGGGCAAGTCGTCGGCCACTCCTCCGACAACCCCCAGGTTGGAAGCCGCTTCCAAACCCGCCCTCCCGCCGAAAGAGCTCCCTGTCGAGTACCCCGAAGAGGAGGCTCACCCTCTGGATCGGCTGAACGGGGCGCATCACGCTTCCAATGGCAACGGCAACGGAAACGGTTACAGCAGCCCTAGCGCCGGAGAAAACGGATCAAACGGCTTTATCGGCGTCCATGCGACGGGCGCGAACGGCTCGTCCTATCCCGTCGCGCTTCAGCCCACTTCCTACATCCAGGCCCAGATCGACCGGGATCAGATCCGCCTGATCGCGATCCACGGCGTGGAGATCCTGGCGGCGCATACCTATCAGGGCGGGTGGCGCAAATGGCAGGAGAAGATGGGCGCTGAGATGGGGATGTCGGCGGATAAAATGGCACCGCTGCTTCAGGCCTTTGCGATGAGCGGGGGATCGCCATTCCAGGACTCCCTGAAGCGCCTCGTTGGGCCGCTGGTGAAAGTCATGCAGTCCACGCGCACACAGTTTGCGGGGAGGGAGTCGAACACGGTGCCGATCCTCCTCCGATGGGATTCGGGCCAGTTGCCCGGACTTCTGGAGGCGATCCAGGCGTGCGACCCGACCTTACAGGTCGAAGTCGTTCAGGAATCGGGAAGCGCCGTCATGGCGGATGCTCCCCTGCCTTTCGCTATGGCGCAGTAATTCTCAACGGCTCGATAAAGATCTCAGGTCGTCCGGTCCTCTCGGGAGGAGGATCGAGGTGTCGGCCTTTCATGCGGCGCGTGCAGCGAAACGAACGGTCTCAGGGGAGAAACGGGGAGCAGCAGTCCGGCTTCAGCACGTCGGGGTATAATGAGGGAGGGCTCTTCCTTCAGGGAGGAGCTTTCATTTTGCCCCGCTGCTGGACAAATTCGGCAGAATGGTTTAGATATAAGTCAGGATCGCCGATGTAGGAATGAAAGACCCTCGGCGAGAACTCTCTCCGTTCACGGATTCGGGCGAGGCGGCGGCTTTTTCACCCGCCACAAAGGACGCGCACCATGCCGAAGTTGGAATTGAATTTCTCCTGGGAGAACATCAGCGTCGCATCCCAAACGGGGTATGAACCGGCGGCGACATCCTGGCTGGACTTTGGCACCGAACGCCTGATGGAGAATGCCGCCCGCTCCCTCGGCGCTCCGATGAGCAAAGCTCGCGAATTCGTGCAGTTCATGCCGATCTGGGACGACCCGGCCCTCCGGTCGATCCTCCAGCCGGAACTGGACCAGGTGGAAGCCTTCGCGCGGGATGCGTGGTTGAGCTTCCAGGCCGAGCACCGCCACGCTTCGACGGAGTTGATCGTTCGGGATCACGACCAGCGATTGCCGGGGATTTCCGGCTACTTCGAACAGTTGCTGCTTCCCCTTCGACCGGCCCCGGTCGCGCTCTCACCCCTCGTACTGGAGGAGCAGGCCCGCCGCTTCGACTGGTACCGGTCCCCCCTCGGCATCGGGATTCCGGTGGGCCTGGGTTTGGGCGTCGCCGCCGCGACCTGGGTCCTTCTGAGCCAGCATTCCACCCCCGATAAGCAACCCTCGACCGAGCGGGCTACCGGGTCGTCGGCCTCCATGCCGAGGGATTCCCGTCAGGCCCCCGGCCCGAAGGTTTCGGAAAACCCGCCCGTCGCCGTGAATCCCTCCGCGACCGCACGCCTCTCGCCAGCGCCCGATCTCGGCAGCAAGATGGGGGCTCCGGCCAATACGCAGCGGAAGCCGGTACCCCCGGCGAGCACGCCGCCGGCGAATAAAACGCTGCCCCCACTGCCCCGAAACGCGCCCCGCGCGCTTCCCCCGGTCGCGATGACTCCCCCGCCCTCCGCGGAGATGATCCTGCCCCCGCCGGGATTCCGTGCGCCCCGGCAGCCGTCGCAGCCATCAGGGTCCGTGCGTAGAGATGCCCCCCCCGCGCCTCCGCAGAAGCGCTCGATGATGGCCGTAGCTCCCACGAGGGAAGCTGAAGTCTCGGAGCGGCCGACCGCTCCCACAGCTTTCCGGCCCCTGCCGTCAACCCCTATCAAGCCGAGGACTGAAACCCGGAGATCCACGGAACCGAAACCGCTGCCCCGGAAGGAAGCTCCGAAGGTCCGGACGGCCCCGGCTCCGACTCCCCCGGCCCTCAAATCGACGCGGCCCGATGCCGAGGAGCGGCTGCAGAAGAACTCCATGGTAGCGGCGGCCCCCCGCAGCGCACCGAAGTACTGGAGCCCCTCCGCCTTCTCCAACCCGTACCGGGTCTCCCCTCCTTCGACGGACCCGGCGGACCGCTCTACTCTTACCCAGCCGGACCGGGCGAAACCGAAGCCGAAGCGGATCCCGGCGTCCGCTTACCCCCGCGCGCGGGAGATGGACCGGATCGCTCGCGCCCCGCGCCCTTCGGCTTCCCCGGAGATGATCGAGGGGAAGAACGTCAGCCTCAACCGGATTCTGGACCGGCTGACGACGCAGATGAATTGCTCCTACATCCTCCAGCCCGGCATCAAGACCGACATGACGGTCCGGCTCGATCTCAAGGGGGAGCCGGATGAGGCGCTGGCCCAGATCCTTCGCATGGCGGGGCTTTCTTTCAAGGTGAACGGGCGCGTCATCTACATCGGGCAAGAGGAGTGGCTGGAGCAGGTGTTCCCGACGGTCCAGGCTTCGCTGGTGATCACGGAGTCCGGGGCGGAAAAGATGGACGACACGGTGGACGTGGCGACGAAGGTCTCCGACGGCAAGCTGGAGATCAAGCGCGTGGGCCGCTATTCGGTGCTGACCGGCTCCCCTGAACATCTGCGGCTGCTGCTCACTTCGCAGATCCTTCCCGCCGATATGAGCGTGCAGGCGCTCTACGAGTCTCAAGGCCCCACGGATGGGCTGCTCAAGCAGATCCCCACCAGCATCCTCGCGGGGAACGCGATGGAGGGCTTCGAGGACCGGTCCGTGCGCATTCAGGGAACGCCCTCCCATGTGGCCGCCGCGCTGAACGTGCTGGTGGCGTTCGACCGGGCGCAGTCCGGGGATCGTTCTCAGCTCGCAATGCTGCGGGACACGGCGCGGGTTCGCGGAGAGGGAGTGACCTCCGAGGCTGTAACCCACAGGCAATAGGCAATAGGCAATAGGCAAGAGAAAGCGGCGAGGAGATCAATGATGTCTCCTCGCCGCTTTCTCTTTGTGTGGTTCTGTCGGATGGAGTGTGGGTCTCTCTCACCTGGTCGTGTTACCGACTACCGCTTGGCATTGGTAGACCGGCCTATTACCGCCCGTTGTTTTAACGCCGGACGGCGTAGGGCCGTGTTTTAACGCCGTGCGTGGAGAAGCTTACTTCCATCGCCTGTCTACGAGTTCCGGCGTTTGTGTCCTCATCGGCTCCCGATTACAATAAGGAACGATGAACAACCCATTCCCTGCCGTCTACCTCGATTACGCCGCCACCACGCCCCTGGCCCCCGAAGCCCGCGAGGCGATGGAGCCGTTCGGGTCCGCCCTCTACGGGAATCCCTCCAACCTCCATCGGTTCGGGCGGGAGGCGCGGCGCGCCCTGGATCATGCCCGCGATTCCCTTTCGCGCTCGCTCGGCTGCCAGCCGAAGGAGCTGTACTTCACCTCCGGGGGCACGGAAGCCGATAACCTCGCCCTCTTCGGCATCGCGCGGGCGCACCGGGGCCGGGGCAATCACCTCGTCGTCTCCTCCATTGAGCATCACGCCGTGCTGGAGGCGGCGGAGCGGCTGGAGCGGGAGGGGTTCCGGGTCACGCGCCTCCCCGTCGATTCCGACGGCCGGGCGGACCCCGACGATGTGACTTCCGCCCTCACTCCGGACACGCTCCTCGTTTCGGTGATGATGGCGAACAACGAGATCGGCTCCCTCGGACCCATCGAGGAGATCGGGGCGGCCTGCCGGGACCGGGGGGTCTTCTTCCACACCGACGCGGTTCAGGCGGCGGGTATTCTCCCCATCGATCTCTCCGCGCTGCCGGTCGATGCCCTTTCGATCTCCGGCCACAAGTTCTACGGCCCCAAGGGAGTCGGCGCGCTGTTCGTGCGGAGCGGGGTGGTCTTCGAGCCGGTGATCGTCGGCGGCGCGCAGGAACGGGAGCGCCGCGCGGGAACCGAGAACGTGGCGGGGATCATGGGGATGGCGCGGGCGCTGGAAGTCGCGCTGGAGCACCGGGAGGAAGAAGAGGCACGATTGGGCGATCTTCGGGACCGCCTCTATCACGGATTGCAGGAGCGGATCGACGGAGTGCTGCTGAACGGCCCGGTTTCGCCGCGCCTGCCGGGGAACCTGAACGTCAGCATCGAGGGGGCGGATGCCGAAAGCATGCTCCTCAACCTCGACCTCGCCGGGATCGCAGCATCGAGCGGATCGGCGTGCAGCTCCGGCGCGTTCGAGCCGTCGCATGTGCTCCTCGCGATTGGCGCGACTCCCGAACGCGCTTTATCCTCGCTTCGATTCAGCCTGGGCCGGTACACGACCGAGGCGGAGGTGGACCGGGTGCTCCAGGTTATGCCGGAGATCGTCGAGCGAGTGCGCGCTTTCGTCTCCCCCGAACTGTCCCGCCGGTAAAATGCGATTATGATTGTTCAGGCCTTCATCCCCAGCATATTTCAGTAGGCAGTTACGCCCTCACCCCCGCGCTTCGCGCTGGCCCTCTCCCAATGCTGGGAGAGGGGATC
>JAHWJO010000247.1 GCA_019348365.1 Armatimonadota bacterium
CGGCCTCTACGACACGAACCTCTACATCCCCCTCCTCATGCGCGGCCCCGGCGTACCCTCCAACGGGGGCACGGTAGACGGCCTCACCCGGATGCAGGACCTCGCGCCGACCCTCCTCGAACTGGCGGGGCAGAGGGAGGGGGCCGAGCGCGAGAAGATGGAAGGCGTCTCCATGGTCCCGCTCTTCCGCCATCCCTCGCCGATTCCGCGCGGCACCTGCGACCGGGTCCACATCACCGAAAACACCTGGATGAAGAAGCGGGGGTTCCGCACCCACGAGTGGAAGTTCATCCAGTCGCTGGAGCCGGACCTGCACGGGCGGCCCATGCGGGAGCTGTACCGCCTCACCGTTGACCCCGGCGAGCAGCGCAACCTCGCGGAGGCGCTGCCGGAAGTGACCGCCCGATTCTCCGCCGAACTGGAGGAGTACGTCGCCCGGCGTTTGGAAGCGACGGGGAGAGTCGGGGCGGACCCCCTCCTCGCCCAGCCGATCCCGATGCGGAAGATCGGCAGCGCGAAAGAGGCGCATCCGAAAGACGAGAAATGGGCTTCACCGGCGGAGAAATAGAGGGGAGAAGTGGATGAACTCGCCGCGAGAGGGTTGACACAATCCCCCGGGTTCGCTATGATGAAGTGGAGCCGCCGGGCTCATTATCCGTGTCGGCCCCGACAAACAGCAGGACGGAACGTGCCGTCCGAATTTTTGATAGACAATGACGTCTGTCTCGATGAAATCCGGTTGCCGGATTCGAGATAGCCGTCTTTTTTTGTACCTCTTGACCGAGCGCGTCACGTCTGTACGCAAGACCGTTCCATGCACCCTGAAGGAGGATGCCTCAAGATGAAGACCACCACCGGCCGGCAGGAAGCGATTTCCGCCGTGATCAATTACCAGCCCATGACGAACGCTCTGGACCTGAACGGCGACGGGTCGTTCGCGCGCTACGGGGATAACGTCTTCAATGACAAGGTCATGCGCGAGATGCTGTCCCAGCCCGTCTACAAGGCGCTGAAGCGGACCATCGAGCGGGGCGAAAAGCTGGATAACGTGGTCGCCGATGCCGTGGCTTCGGCGATGAAGGCCTGGGCGCTGGAGAGAGGCGCGACCCACTTCACCCACGTTTTCTATCCCCTGACCAGCCTCACCGCCGAGAAGCACGACAGCTTCCTCGAGCCCGACGGCAACGGCGGCGCCCTCGCCCTGTTCTCCGGCAGCGCGCTCATTCAGGGCGAGCCGGACGCTTCCAGCTTCCCCTCCGGCGGGATCCGCTCCACCTTCGAGGCGCGCGGCTACACCGCCTGGGACGTGACCAGCCCCGCCTACATCTATGAGAACCCGAACGGGAACACCCTCTGCATCCCCACCGCGTTCCTCTCCTGGACCGGTGAGGCGCTGGACCACAAGACCCCTCTCCTGCGCTCCATGCAGGCACTCAATGTCCAGGCGCAGCGGATCCTCAAGCTGTTCGGCCATGAGGACCCCGGCATGATCACCGCCACCGCCGGGCCGGAGCAGGAGTACTTCCTGATCGACCGCAACTTCTTCTTCGCCCGACCCGACCTCCTGAACGCGGGGCGGACCCTGTTCGGCGCCAAGCCCCCGAAAGGGCAGGAGTTCGAGGACCATTACTTCGGGGCCATCCCGGAGCGGGTGCTGTCGTTCATGATGGACGCCGAGCACGAGCTGTACAAGCTGGGCATCCCGATCAAGACCCGCCACAACGAGGTCGCCCCCAGCCAGTTCGAGATCGCCCCCGTGTACGAAAGCGCGAACCTCGGCCACGACCACCAGCAGATGATTATGCAGACCCTCCAGCGGGTGGCCTCCAAGTACGGCATGGCATGCCTCCTCCACGAGAAGCCGTTCGCGGGGATCAACGGCTCCGGGAAGCACGTCAACTGGTCGCTGGGCGGCAAGGTGGGCAACCTGCTGGAGCCGGGGGACACCCCGCACGACAACGCGCAGTTCCTCGTCTTCTGCGCCGCCGTCATCCGCGCGGTCCACAAGTACTCCACGCTGCTGCGGGCGTCGATCGCGTCTTCCGGGAACGACCATCGCCTGGGCGCGAACGAAGCCCCTCCGGCGATCATCTCGATCTTCCTCGGCGAGCAGCTGGAGGACGTATTCAACCAGCTCAAAGAAGGCAAACCGGGCAGCTCCAAGGCGTCAGGAACCCTCCATATCGGCGTGGACACGCTCCCGACCCTGCCGCGCCACGCGGGTGACCGGAACCGCACGAGCCCGTTCGCGTTCACCGGCAACAAGTTCGAGTTCCGGGCCGTCGGCTCCAACCAGTCCATCGCCTTCCCGCTCGTGGCGCTCAACTGCATCCTGGCCGAATCGCTCGACTTCATCGCCTCCGAGCTGGAGCGCGAGACGGGCGGAGACCCAGCGAAGCTGAACGACGCGGTCCAGAAGGTCCTTCAGGGGATCGCCCGGGAGCACAGCGCGATCCTCTTCGGCGGCAACAACTACTCCGAGGAGTGGCATCAGGAAGCTGAGCGGCGCGGCCTGCCCAACCTCCGCAACACGGTGGATGCTCTCCCCGCGCTGGTCAGCCCCGAAAATATCGCGGTGCTGAGCAAGTACCATGTGCTGTCGGAGCGGGAGGTCCGGAGCCGCTACGACATCCTGCTGGAGAAGTACTGCCGCGACATCAACACCGAAGGCCTGCTGACGCTGGAGATCGCCAAGACCAAGATCCTTCCCTCGGCCTTCGCCTACCAGGCGCAGCTCGCCTCTCTGGCGCTCAACCTCAAGAGCCTGGGCAAGATGTCGGACACCCGGATGCTCGACGAGATCATCGAGCTCACCCAATCGCTCGAAGAGGGGGTCGTCGCTCTGGAGCACACGCTCGGCCATGAAGGAGAGGACGAGCTTCACTGCCACGCCCTCCACTACCGGGACCATGTGATCCCCGCCATGAACCGGGTCCGTGAGGCCGTCGACGGCCTGGAGGAGGTGGTCTCCGACGAGCTCTGGCCCCTCCCGACTTACCAGGAGATGCTGTTCATCAAGTGACTGCCCAGGGTGCAGGGGGTAGGGTGTAGGGCGTAGGATCTCGGGAGATGCCGATTCGCGAGAAGTCGATTTTTATTTTTCTCCTCTCGAAGAGGTAAAATCCTATATCTACACCCTGCGCCCTACTCCCTACACCCTCAAAGGAGCGATGAATGGCAGACACTCAGGGGATCGATAAAGAAGCCGTCCTGCGCCAGATCAACGACGGGGGAGTGGAGTTCATCCGTCTCTGGTTCACCGACATCCAGGGGATGCTCAAGAGCTTCGCCGTGACCCCCGGCGAGATGGAAGAGGCAATGGAAGAAGGGATGGGCTTCGACGGCTCCTCCATCTCCGGCTACCAGGACATTGAGGAATCGGACATGATCGCCATGCCCGATCCGTCCACCTTCCAGCTTCTTCCATGGCGGCCCGACGGAACCGTCGCCCGGATGTTCTGCGACGTGCAGACTCCCACCGGCGAGCCGTATGTCGGCGACCCCCGCCAGATCCTCCGCCGGAACGTCCAGAAGGCGGCGGACCTCGGCTATCAGTACTTCGTCGGGCCGGAGCTGGAGTTCTTCTACTTCCGCAACAACGTGACCCCGGAGATCATCGACCGGGGAGGCTACTTCGACCTCACGCCGCTCGATGCGGCGAGCGACCTCCGCCGCGAGACGGTCCAGACCCTCCAGCAGATGGGGATCACGGTGGAGTACAGTCACCACGAAGTCGCGCCGTCGCAGCACGAGATCGACCTCCGCTACAACGAGGCGCTGAAGATGGCGGACGACGCGATGACCTATCGCCTCGTCGTGAAGGAGGTCGCGGCGAAGTACGGGCTCTACGCCACCTTCATGCCCAAGCCCCTCTTCGGGGAGAACGGGTCCGGGATGCACTGCCACCAGTCGCTCTTCAAGGGCAGTGAGAACGCCTTCTACGACGCGAAGAGCCCGGACCATCTCTCCACGACGGCGAAGCAGTACATCGCGGGCATCCTGCGGCACGCGCCGGAGATCATCGCCATCCTCGCCCAGTGGGTGAACAGCTATAAGCGGCTCGTGCCCGGTTACGAGGCCCCGGTCTACATCGCCTGGAGCCAGCGCAATCGCTCGGCTCTCATCCGGGTGCCGCTCTACAAGCCCGGCAAGGAGAAAGCGACCCGCATGGAGCTGCGGTGTCCCGACCCCTCGGCGAACCCGTACCTCGCGTTCAGCGTGATGCTCGCCGCCGGCCTGAAAGGGATTCAGGAAGGCTACGAGGCTCCGCCGGATATGGAGGAGAACCTGTACCACCTGACCACCGCCGAACGCGAGGCGCGGGGGATCCATTCCCTGCCGTCCAGCCTGGGCGAGGCTATCGAGATCACCGCGAAGAGCGAGCTGGTCCGCGAGTGCCTCGGGGATCACGCGTTCGAGCGGTTTGTGGAGCTGAAACGGGCCGAGTGGGATGCCTTCCGCCTCCAGGTGACGGAGTGGGAGATCGCCCGGTACCTGCCGATTCTTTGAGTTTCTGGTTTCTGGTTTCGAGTTTCGGGTTGGACAACCGGGGATTTACCCTACTGTTCCCAACCTGAAGCGCCAAACCAAAAACCCGAAACTCGAAACCAGAAACCAGAAACTTTTACGTGAGGTGATCTATGGTCAAAATTGAATGCATCATCCGTCCGGAACGGCTGGACGAAGTGAAAGCCGCCCTGAACGCCCTCGGGGTGGTGGGCATGACTGTCAGCGACGTGCGCGGCTTCGGACGGCAGAAAGGGTACGTCCAGCATTACCGGGGGCTGGAGTATCACGTCAATCTGCTCCCCAAAGTTCGCGTGGACGTGGTGGTCTCCAACGATCAGGCGGACGAAGTGGTGGATGCCGTCGTGGAAGCGGCCCGTACCGGAGAGATCGGCGATGGGAAAATTTTCCTGACCCGGATCGATGACGCGATCCGCATCCGGACGGGCGAGCGCGGCGACGTGGCGCTTTGAAAGCGCTGGGCGTTGGGCGTGGGGCGTGGGGCGTGAAAACGATCCTCCTTCCCCCTTTGTCACGGGGATGCTTGGAAGTTCACCCGAAACCCATCGCCGCTGTACCAACGCCCAACACCCAATCTCCCAATTTCCCAAAAAGGGGTTGACCTTGATCTTCGCCCCTGCTAGAATGAGAATGCAGGGTGGCAGTGGCCACCTCCAGGAATGACGATGACGTCCTCCTGCCGACACAGATGTCGCGCGGGCGGGCGTATTTTTTTACCCCCCGGATAGGGCAACGCCGCTCCTACCGGTCGCAATGGCGCCTTCACCGAACCTTCAGGTTTTCAGGGATTTCAGGGAAGGAGTCACCATGTTCAAGCGTTTTGCAACACCTCTTCTGGGGGCGCTGGCCCTCACGCTCGCGGCGGCGGCGCACGCCCAAACACCGGCGGAAGCCCCTAAAATCGACACCGGCGATACGGCCTGGATACTCGCTTCCACTGCGCTCGTCCTCCTCATGACCCCCGGCCTCGCGCTCTTCTACGGCGGGATGGTGCGTCAAAAGAACGCCCTCTCCACGATTCTTCAAAGCTTCATCTGCCTGGGCGTCATCAGCCTTCAATGGATCTTATTCGGTTACACCCTCGCGTTTGCGGAAGGCACTCCCTTCATCGGGGGTCTGCAGCATCTGGGACTGAACGGAATCAGCTTTGACGGGGTCGTCGCGTACGCTCCCACGATCCCGTCGCTCCTCTTCATCGCCTTTCAGATGATGTTCGCCATTATCACTCCCGCCCTCATCACCGGCGCGTTCGCTGAGCGGGTCAAGTTCAGCGCGTTCCTTGTCTTCGTCGTCCTGTGGGCCACGCTGGTCTACGATCCCCTGGCGCACTGGGTCTGGGGCGCGGGCGGCTGGCTCGGCGCGATGGGCGCCCTCGACTTCGCGGGGGGCACGGTCGTCCACATCAGCAGTGGGATCTCGGCTCTGGTCTTCGCCCTCTACGTCGGGCGGCGGCGGGGCTATCCGGACGAAGAGATGCGGCCCCACAACCTCACCATGACCCTGATCGGCACGGGCCTGCTCTGGTTCGGGTGGTTCGGGTTCAACGCGGGAAGCGCGCTGGGCAGCGGCTCTCTGGCGGCAGTCGCGCTGTTGACCACCAACACGGCTGCGGCGGCGGGGGCGCTGGCCTGGATGTTCGCGGAATGGAAGCACCACGGCCAGCCCACCGCCCTCGGGGCGGCGTCCGGCGCGGTGGCGGGTCTCGTCGGTATTACGCCGGGAGCCGGGTTCGTCTCCCCCATGGCGGCGATCTTCATCGGGCTGGCGGCGGGCGTGGCCTGTTACCTGGCGGTCCTCCTGAAGAACCGCCTGAAGTACGATGATTCGCTCGATACGTTCGGCGTGCATGGCATCGGCGGCATCCTCGGCGCGCTGATGACGGGGATTTTCGTCACCACCTCCGTCAACTCCGCCGAGATCGTTCAAGCGGCGGTGGCTCGCGGCCCCCTCGTACAGCTCGGTATTCAGGCTGTCGGCGTGGTGGCGACGGTGGTCTACTCGGCGGCGATCACCTGGATTTTGCTCAAGCTGATCGACGTGACGATGGGTCTGCGGGTGAAACCGGAGGAAGAGGAAGCCGGCCTCGACCTCACGCAGCATGGAGAAACCGCTTATCATCTCGTCTGATGCTCCCGGGAAAGGGCACGAGAGCTTAGAAAAGAGCGCCTCCCTGTCGGGTCAGCGCCGGCCATGCAGCCGTTTTAGATCTTATAGCCCCTCTCACCATCGAGAGGGGCTGTTTACATGCGAGGGAGTCGTGTAGAGGCCATCCACTCGAAGGACAGTAACACCCACAGAACGAAGGTTTAACCCCTCCCCGATGACGGGGAAGAGGAATATGCCACCTGCCCATGGAATTTCTTGAGTGTGCAACCTGTAAGGCCCTTTTGGGCTCTTAAGAGCAGGCAAAAAACGGTTGCAGTTAAAGGCGTTTCCTTATCAGGCCTGAGTTGAATCGGACGGAAGTGGCGGAAAGAG
>JAHWJO010000248.1 GCA_019348365.1 Armatimonadota bacterium
TCTTCTTCTTTGCCCTTTTACTCCTCTCTCCTTCGAGTAATGAAATTACCCTGTTCCGAGGGTCACGTACGTTTGACCTCACGCGTGGTGTGTGATAAAATAGAGGTGTTCCTTCTATTATATGTACATCTTCTACAGGTGCATACCTCTCTATTTTCACGCCGCCTCTCCCGAACATGGGATCAGGGTTTTTCCTTCCCTTTTGATATTCCGAGGCGCGTTCATTTTGACCTTTATATTCATTCCACTGGTACAGCGACGCCCGCGACCCTACTCGCTCATGGGCCGGATCGCGGAGGAGATTGAATGGCAGACGAAACTCAGGAAGCTCGACAGTACGGCAAGCCCCTGGCTGAATACACTGCCGACACCCTTCAGGTGCTCAAGGGCCTGGAGGCGGTTCGCACCCGCCCGGCGATGTACATCGGGAGCACGGGCACGCGCGGCCTCCACCACCTCTTCATCGAGGTCCTCGACAACTCCATTGACGAGGCGCTTCAGGGCTTCTGCACCCACATCGACGTGGTGCTGCACCAGGACGGCAGCCTCTCCGTGCAGGATAACGGGCGCGGCATCCCCACCGGCATCAACACCGATACCGGGATGCCCGGCGTCACCCTGGCGCTGACGGAGCTGCACGCGGGCGGCAAGTTCGGTGGCGGGGCGTACAAGGTCTCCGGCGGCCTCCACGGCGTCGGCGTCTCGTGCGTCAACGCGCTCTCCACCCGCCTCGAAGTCGTCGTCAAGCAGCACGGCAAGATCCACCGGCAGACCTTCGAGCGCGGCTTCCCCACCACCGAGCTCGAAGTCGTCGGCAAGACGAAGACGAAAGAGGAGACCGGCACCTACGTCCGCTTCTGGCCGGACGACACGATCTTCGAGACCGTGACCTGGAACGCCGACTTCCTCCGCCAACGGCTTCAGGAGCTCTCCTTCCTGAACAAGGAAGTCACCCTCACCTTCACCAACGAGCTGGCCGAGCTGGAAGAGGGCGAGACCGCGCCGAAAACCGAGGTCTTCCACGCGGAGAAAGGCATCGGCGCGTTCGTCGAGTACCTCAACCGCAACCGCGACCCGATCCACAGGGCGATCTACTTTCACCGCCAGCGCGATCTGGTCGAAGTGGAGATCGCGCTCCAGTACAACGACGGCTATCAGGAGAACATCCACTCCTACGCCAACAACATCCACACCGCCGACGGCGGGACCCACGTCTCCGGCTTCAAGAGCGCCCTGACGCGCGTCATCAACAACTACGCGAAGAAGTCCGGCCTGGTGAAAGAGAAGGACCCGACGTTCTCCGGCGACGACGTGCGCGAAGGCATCACGGCGGTCATCTCGTGCCGCCTGCCCCACCCGCAGTTCGAGGGGCAGACGAAGGGCAAGCTCGGCAACTCCGATATGGAGGGGGTCGTCAACTCCATCGTCTCCGAAGGCCTCTCCGAGTACCTCGAAGAGAACCCGGCCATCGGCAAGAAGATCATCGACAAGGCGACGACGGCGGCCCGCGCCCGCGAGGCGGCCCGTCGCGCGGCGGACCTCGTGAAGCGGCAGAGCGCGCTGGAATCCTCCAGCCTGCCCGGCAAGCTCGCCGACTGCTCCGAGACCGACCCGACCAAGTGCGAGCTGTTCCTCGTCGAGGGCGACTCGGCCGGCGGGTCGGCCAAGCAGGGCCGCGATCGGAAGTACCAGGCGGTGCTCCCCCTGCGCGGCAAGGTCATCAACGTCGAGAAGGTGCGGATCGACCGCGCGCTGGATAACGAGGAGATCCGCAGCCTCATCACCGCGCTCGGCACGGGTGTCATGCACCAGACCTACTCCGGCGGCAAATCCGCCAACGGCGAGGACGGCCACGACAACGAGGCGGAATCCGAAATCGTCTCCCCGCTCGCGCTGGACATGGACATCGAGGACGGCAACGGCTCGAACGAGAACGGCAACGGCAGCAGCGCGAACGGCAAAGAAAAGGAAAGAGAGAAGGGCAAGTTCGATAAGGGCCGCCTCCGCTACGACCGGATCATCATCATGACCGACGCGGACGTGGACGGCGCTCACATCCGGACGCTCCTGCTCACCTTCTTCTTCCGCTACATGCGCCCCCTGATCGAATCCGGGCACATCTACATCGCGCGGCCCCCGCTCTACGTCATCCGGAGCGGCAAGGACAAGCGGTACGCCTACAACGAGAAGGAGCGCGATCAGATCCTGAAGGAGATCAAGAGCCGCAACGTGATGGTGGGGCGGTTCAAGGGCCTGGGCGAGATGAACGCCGAGGAGCTGGCGGACACGACGATGGACGTGAATGCGCGGACCCTGATGAAGGTGGAGATCGACGACGCGGCGATGGCCGACGACATCTTCAGCATGCTCATGGGCGAGAAGGTGCAGCCCCGCAAGGAGTTCATCGAATCCCACGCGAGGGAGATCCGCGCCGAAGAGATCGACGTGTAATCCTCAGGCAATGGGCAATAGGCAATAGAAGGGGCGGGGAGCGATCCCCGTCCCCTTCCGAATGGAGAGGCGGATTCAGGGTCTTGAGATCGGGAAAGATCGGAGGTGCTTCCTATGTACGAACAACTCATCCTCAAGGGCATCAAAGGGTTGTCACCGGAAGCCCTCGCGGAGATCACCGATTTCATCTACTTCATCCGAAAACGCACGCTCCATCCCCAGGCGTTTGAAGACGAGCTTCGGGGAGTATTGCTGCTGGAAGATTTAACGCAACTGAGCCGGGACGAAGCGGATCATCTGGAACAGGAATTCGAGGACTACGCCCGGCGCTATCCTCATGAATGAAGCCTACGTTTCAGACACGATGGGGCTGGTGCTTCGCATGGAGGAGCGCAGGCTGAGCCCGGTAGCCAGACGTATCTTTGAAGAGGCTGAAGCGGGAAACGCCGTTATATACGTGTCGGCCATCACCCTTGCGGAGATCCTTTATCTTTCAGAAAAACAGAGGATCAGCGTATCATGGGCAGAGGTGGAAATGTATCTGAACCGATTTTCCGGCTACAGAGAGCAACCTCTGGGAATGAAGATCCTCTCCTCCACAGCAGAGATTACCGATGTTCCGGAGCTCCATGACCGCCTGATTGCCGGAACCGCGCGGTTTCTCAATCTGGATCTGATTACAAACGATCCGGTGATTCAGGCCTCCGCTTTTGTGAATACCCTTTGGTGAGGGTGCGGTCGCCGACGTAGGGGGAAATCGACGACGTGGCGATAGCCGACGACATCTTCTGCATGCTCATGGGCGAGAAGGTGCAGCCCCGCAGCGGCGTTCATCGAATCCCACGCGAGGGAGATCCGCGCCGAAGAGATCGACGTGTAGCGCCTCCGGCGAAGTGAAAAGTCAAAAGTAACAAAGGGGCGGGGAGCAATCCTCGTCCTTCTTCTATCGACTCCGGTTTTTAGCTGTGTAATGTATTTACCTGTGTGATGAGCTACCAGGTCGATCTCCCGTCCCTGTTTACTGAGATGAACAGGAGCGGATACGACAGGCAATGGACTATGCACTGAAGCAGCCCGTGGATCATTGTCCTTCGCATTCCAATGCGCGGCTCCGTCGGGCGCGGATGAGGAAGTCGTTCGCCGCACCGTAATCGGGCCGCTCGGGCAGGGGGGAATCCTCCAACGCCCGGTCGAAGGCGCGATGCAGTTCCAGCCGCCACGCGTTCACTTCCTCCCACGGCGTTTCGCCCCGGCGGATCGCCCGCAGCCGCTCCCGATAGGGGTCCTCCACGCGGACGGGCACGTAGGCCTCACGCATCGCCGTGATGCCGGTGAGCAGCAGCCGGATGAGGTGCATCGCGTGCTTCCACCGGATCTCCCCCCGGTTGCGGAGGTCTCCTTCCAGCTTCTTGAACTGCGACATGATGTACCCGTTGTAGGTGGAGTAGATCAGTTGCGACAGAAAGATCGAGCGGAGGGAGAGCAGTTCTTCGGCAAGGGGATCGGCGTGCTCCACGAGGGGCGAGTTGAGGCACTCCAGGACCGTGGGGTTCGCCTTGAGCGCGAGGGTGAGGAATTTCTGCATCTCCCAGTAGACCTCCTGCGTCTCTTCGCGCTCCAGTTGCCCCGGCACCCCGAACAGCGACCATTCGAGGTCCGCCGGGGGGAGGTAGATGCCCCGGCGGTCCGTATCGGAGCCTTCTTCCTCCAGCCCGTACGCCCGCGACCCGACGACGCACCGGTAGATGACCGAATCGTAGAGCCGGTTGAGGGTGTCGGGGTCGGCATCCCCCGGCTCCAGCCCCTCCCGCTGGACGTGCTTCCGGATCGCCAGGTCCTTCCGCATGAGGGAGACTTCCACGCCGTCAGGGAACCGCACCCGGTAGGAACGGTTGGGTTCGGTGGGAGCGTGGGCGATCACGCCCATGGAGCCGCGCGGGTAGAGGGCGCGCCCCTCCCCCGCCGTCACGTCCGCTTTCGTCACGACCTGCGTGCCTCTGGGGAGGATCGGCGGCTCATGCATGGTTCATCTCACCGCTTTTCGGCTTCCACACCCGCTCGAAGTACCCCCGACCGATCAAAAGCTCACCGGAGAAGATTTCATAGGCCGGGCTTTCCTCCATCAGTGACACGCATGAGAGGGTCACGTCATCTATAAAGGCCAGCAGCACCTCTTCCGTATCGCCGGGTTCCACCTCCAAGGGGCCGGAGATCAATCTTACCGTCTTCTGTTCTTCCTGGCCTTCGGGAAGAATTTGCATCGCTTCGCCGAGGGAAAGGGCGCCTGTCCACCCACTCTCTTCCGTTTTCATCAGGCTGAGGTCGCCTTTTGCGAGGCAGGCCCCCCGCTCCCGGGCTTCCATTCGGAGCGGAGTGGACCGGATGGCAATTTCCACCATCACATCCTCCTCTAAAGGTCCCTCATGCAATTCCTCCAACACCGGCAGTAACTCCGGATGACCGATCTCGACTGCGGCTTTGATGATCAAATCCATCGCATAATCTTCATAGACGTCTTCCAGAGGGCAGATGCCTTCGATGTGGTTCAACTCCCACTTCAGGCGATCAATAATCCGAAAGTTCTCTCTGAGTGCCAGCCCGTACAGCGCTTCTGCGCGTGTGGATGGATGCGGATCGGCGATACGGGCGAGGAGCGCATCTTGAATCTCCCTCGTATCCAGATCAATCTGTTGGCTTAGGCCGAACGTTGCCCAGTTTCGTACTTCCACATCTTTATCTCGAGTCAAGTCGATCAAAGTACGGACAGCCGTCTCGTCCTCATGGCCCAGCAGCCCGAATACGATGCCGTACCTTACGTTCGCGATGGGATGACGCTTCAATTGTGAGAGGGGTTCAATGGCGCGCGGGTCGTGTATGTGCCCGAGAGCGATTCCAAGGGAGTATAGGACTTCCGGGTCGGTATCCGTCTCCAACATCTGGAGCAGAATCTCCACCGATTCGTCTGGAAAGGTAAGCTCCGGCGATCCCAGCTGGCCTAGGATATTTGCTCCGAGGGCCTGTTCTTTCGGGCTGGGGCTCTGGCACAATCCCCGAGCCGCTTCCAACACTTCCCGGTTCCCTCGCCTGTGCAAGGCCACAACCGCATCCCAGGCGGCATCCTCATCCTCTTCGGTGAGAGCAATACGGATCAGCTCTTCTGTAGTCCGAGGTTCGTTCTTCGGATCTAAGTCTGTGGACATGGACGCAGCCACTCTCTTCAAGAGGTGAAACAAAAGAGGGACGGCCTGCCGGCCCTCCCTCTCGATTATACCCCTGTATGTCGGCACGTCCAATGTCTACCGGCAACGGCTACTGACAGGTCCAGCCCCCATCGATCACGAGCGATGCCCCGGTCATGTAGCTCGATGCTTCCGACGCGAGGAAGATCGCGAGGCCGCCCAGCTCCTCCGGCTGCCCCCACCGGCCCAGGGGAATCTTCGCGATGAAAGCCTTATACGCTTCAGGATCGTTCATCAGCACCCGGTTGAGCGGCGTCTCGAACGGGCCGGGGCAGATCGCGTTGACGGTGATCCCATGGGAGGCCCATTCCAGCGCGAGGGTCTTCGTGAACATCACGAGGGCGCTCTTCGTCGAGGAATAGGCCGTGCGGCCGGGGATTGTGACGAACGAAAGCATCGACGCGATATTGATGACCCGCCCGTACTTCTGTTCGACCATGTGCCGCCCGACGATCTGGGAGCAGAGGTACGGCCCGTTCATGTTCACGTCAATGACCTGGTTCCACTCGTCGTCCTCGAACTCCAGCAGCGGCTTGCGGATGTTGATCCCGGCGTTGTTGACGAGGATGTCGATCTTCCCGAACCGGTCGAGCGCGGCCTGGGTCATCTCCTCCACCTGCGAGCGGACCGTGACGTCCTTTTCCAGGGCGAGACCTTCCCTGCCCGTCTCCTTCGCGATGGCGCTCACCGCCTCTTCGGCTTCGTTCATGTGGCGGCTGACGATGACGACGTTGGCTCCGGCTCCCGCCAGCGCGTTCGCCATGGCGTAGCCGAGCCCTTTGCTGCCTCCGGTGACGAGGGCGACGCGCCCGTCGAGTTTGAACACATCGAGACTGCTCATTTGCGCTCCTGACACGGTGATGGTGTATGGGTGTGTGGGTGAGTTGGTGTATGGGTGTGTGGGTGAACCGTTGGGGCGATCTTTAATACCTCACTCTTTTTCTTTTAGAAGGCATAAAACCCTTCAACATCCGATGTGTGACATCATCACCCACACACCCATACACCATCACCGTGTCAGCAGAGTCCAGTCGCTCAGGTTCGCGGCGGTGTACTGCGAGGTCGGGCTGAAGGAGAAGAGGCTGCCGCGAAGCTCCCCCGCCCCGGCGGCGCTGTTCATCCAGCCGATTGTCTCGTCCCGGTCCCGGTCGTTGATCTTGAAGGCGAAGCGGAAGGGACCCGTATGGGTGATCTTCTGCAGCTCCGTCCAGGGAATCGCCGCTTCGTAGACGGTCACCTCGTTCACGTCGTCCCGCTTCGCCGCGAGCTTCACAGCATCCGAGAGGCCCA
>JAHWJO010000249.1 GCA_019348365.1 Armatimonadota bacterium
GAAGTCGGCGCAGGCCGACTTTGCGCTTTTGTTGCCCGCGACTTGAGTCGCCGGGTACAACTCTCCCCGAACCTTCATCCGCCCCGCTTGTGCTTCTTCCTCTCAGATGTCACGATTATCTGAGGAAGCAGAGACTTCCGATCCCTGCATTCCTCCTTCGAGGAGATCAACGCGCGTCCCCGCCGTCCCCATGTTCTTTTCTATCTTCCCTCCAAAACCGAAGCCGGATCGGAAAGCTCCCCCGCCCTCCCTGACGGAAGGCTCCCTTCCCCACGCGGTCTGGAACCTCGCCTGGCCGACGGTGATGACGAACCTCCTCTGGTCGGGGACGGGCCTCATCAACATGATGTTCGTCGGGCGGCTGGGGAAGGATGCGCTCGCGGTGGTGGGCCGCAGCGAGCAGATCATGTTCCTGCTCATGTCGATCATCACCTCCGTCAGCGTGGGCTCCTCAGCATTGGTGGCGCGCTCTATCGGGGCCAACGATCTGAAAAGCGCAGAGATCGCTTCCCGTCAGTCGCTCATCATGGCGGCGCTCGGCGGACTTCTCTCCTCCCTGCTGCTCCTGCTTTTCGGACCGGTGATCCTCTGGGGGATGGCCGCGCGGGGGGAGGAGCTGGCGTCGAGCATCCGGTACGTGCAGATCCTCGCGGGGGTGCAGGTACAGGTCTTCTTCATGATCGTCATCGGGGCGATCTACCGGGGAGTGGGGGACACCCGCACGCCGATGTACATCATGGGCGTCGTCAACCTCCTGCAAATCGCGGGGGACTGGACCCTCATCTTCGGAGTCGGGCCGTTCCCCCATTTGGGCGTGGTGGGAGCGGCCTGGTCGTGGATGATCTCGCGCACGGTGGGGGTAGTCCTCTCCTTCTATTTCCTCTGGCGCTCGCCCCTCGCCCACACGATGAAGGGCGACCTGCGGCCCCAGTGGGACTGGTTCCGGCGAATCTGGGCGGTCGGTCTTCCCACGGCGATCCAGCAGACTCTCCGGCTGACCGGCAGCATGGTGTTCCTCGGTATTCTGGGCCGGCTGCCCCACGGCACCGCCGCCGTCGCGACCCTGACGGTGGGGATGCGGATCGAATCGCTGGCCTTCATGCCGGGATTCGGGTACAGCATGGCGGCGATGACGCTCGTGGGGCAGAACCTCGGCGCCCAGAAGCCGGAGCGGGCGGAACGGGCGGGATGGGTCTGCGCGTGGCAGGCGATGGGCATCATGACCCTCTGCGGGCTCGCGTTCCTGCTAATCCCCCAGACCATCCTCCGTATCTTCACTCATGACCCCGACGTGCTCCGGTTCGGGACCGGCTACCTCTACGCGAACGGCATCGCGCAGCCGTTCCTCGCGCTCGGCATCGCCCTCTCCGGCGCGCTCCAGGGCGCGGGCGAGACCCGTCTCCCGGCGTGGATCACCTTCTTTACGATGTGGTTCATCCGCGTCCCCCTGACTTACCTGTTCGCGGTGTCGCTGGGTCTGGGGACGATGGCGGCGTGGGGCGTGATGGCCCTGACCAACATCACGTACGGAGTCATTATCACCCTCTTCTTCAGGCGGGGCGACTGGAAGACGAAAGAGGTCTAACCGGCTGAGAGGTGCGCCAATCAGCGGTTGCGGGTGGCGTTCAACTCGATGACGAAGGGGTGACTCGTACGGCGCGAGGCCGCCCGGCCTTCGATCCGCAAGCGGATCGCCCCATCATCCAGCGTTCCGCTGAGGCGGCTCCCGTTCCCCATCAGCGACGGCCACGGCCAGAAGATCCCTGTGGTGATCTCCGCCGGGATGTTGACCGTATTGATCTCCTCCTGGACCCGGTGATTGTCGACGAGGGTGCCGGAGACCGCATTTCCCTGCATCTCCAGCTTCCAGGATTGCAGCATTGAGGTGACCCGATTGTCTCGGTCCCGGACGTGATGAGCCGACGCGAACGTGAACTGCCCGTCTTCGCGGGGGGGCAGTCCGCTCGGGCTGCGGGTGTCCGTCAGATGGGGCCGAAGGGAGAGGTTCACCGGGTTCTCCTCCACAAATCCTCCGTGCTCAATGGGCGGGTTCACTTCCACCAGCATCTCCCACGTGTAGGTCTGTGGGCTTTCGCTCCCGTTCCCGTCGAACAGCGTCACCGTCACGGTGGCGTTCCCCCGGTACAGCTTGCCCGCCGGATTCCCGCCGATCACGCCGGACCCTCCACTCCCCGGCGCTGGCGCCCCCGTCGTCGAGCCGGACCCTCCGCCGTTCGTCCCACCGGTGTTGAAATTGCCGGTTGTTCCTGATCCGCCGCTCGGATTTCCCACGGTATCCGGCGAGCCCAGACCGGAGCTCCCTCCCCCGCACCCCGCCATCATTGCAGCGATGAGAGCCACTGCCGCCACAGAGAAAAGGTCCCTGCCCACTTGCCTCCGATCACTCATGATCCTGCCCTCCTGATAAAGATAAATTTACGAGCGGGTACTTATATGCAGCCATCCCCATAGAAGTAAGGAGCGACCGCTGCCAAATACAAAAATAATCCTGAGATTCGAGGGTGATTGTCGAGGTCTGGAATGAAGTGGCGGAGGACGGAAGTCGAGGTTCAGAGAGAGTAGATAGGGAATCTCATCCCTCCATTACGTAAGGTAGCGACGAAGGGAGATGTTATAGGCCCAGACTTCCGAAGCAATTGTTTTTCATATAAATATCTTACGCATGCTCAATAAGACTATTTATCCAGATTTCTCATCCGAGGCATGATTTTTTCTCTACGTTTTGTAAAACGAGGAGTCGTTTCAAAAGGTTCATCTGTTTAGACGCAAGAGAACTGCGTTTTATTTCAAAAATTTCTTTTTTTTCAACGTCACTCAAAGGGGATTCTGTTCTTTAAATCGATATTCGAGGGATGGCAGGGGTCGAAGTTATCAGGAGTAACGCAAAACGTATCGCCTGCCAATTGGCATCCTAAGCCTTTCCTGTCATTCTGAGCAGAACGGATTTTCCTCTATGTCATTCCGACTCCCTTCCATGACCTTTCGACTTCCTTCCATGTCATTCCGAACGGAGTGAGGAATCTGACCCCGAAGACAAAAAACTCTCTCCTGTACTACAGACTCTCTGTTGGACCGAAAGACTCTCTTACGTACGGTCAGATCCCTCGCGTACGCTCGGGATGACAGTTAGCGGTAGCCGCTGCGTAAGTGCACAAATAAAAGAAGCGGGGGCTTGCCCCCGCTCAAGAACTCCTCCCCTGCTGATGATCCATATTCCTGCTGTTAACCCGATCATTGAGGGAGCTTGACTTCCCCCTTCAGGACGATCTCGTTCGCCTGGCTTTCCACCGACTGCAATCGCGCGGGCAGCTCCAGCTCATCCAGGTCGAAGACGGGGTTGATCCGCTGCTCCACCAACCGGACGGCCATCAGCGGCAGGTTGAGCCGCGAGACGGCGAGCGCATCCGGCGCGAAGTGTACGCGATTGCCTTCCTGGGGAACCCCTTTCCCGCGCAGGGTGAGAGGGATCGACACGCCGAGGAGTTGCGGAGCGGCGTTCACCACGATGTTTCCCGTCTCGAACTGCACCCGCAGGCCGGGGATGCCCCGGTCGTTTTTCGCCAGGTACGCGTTCGCGGACTCCTCCGTCACGTACGCGGTGAAGGCGCTGCTGCCGATGTTTTCCAGGGTGCGGCTTTTGGAATTGAACCGCACGTCGTACAGGTCGGCGTCCAGCCGGCGGATGTCGAAACCCTTTTTCGTCCGGAGGTCGTCGGCGGTGATCGTGAGGTGGGAAATGTATCCCCTCCGGAGGTCCGACCCCTTCTTGTAAATTTTGACATTGTATCGCTCTGCCGGACCCATCAGGTCTTTCATATAGCGCGTGACGGAGCGCTCCCCGATCTTGTAGGGATTGAGCTGGTCGCAGCCGGAGAGCAGGGCGAATCCGATCAATGCAAACGGCAGAATTCCGCCCAGGAGGCGGCCCGATGCGATTCGACAGGCACTAAATTTCTTTACTGTTTTGAACATAGGGATTCCGTCTCGTCAGGGGGAGGCTTTCCGAATTCGCTCTGCGGCGAGGAGGAGGCCGGTGATCGTCTTCGCGTCCTGGATGCGCCCGTCGAGGCACCGCGCCAGCGCCTCCTCGAACGGGAGCGCCACCACTTCGACGACCTCATCCTCGTCGAGGTTCTGCGCGGATTCCGTCAGGTCGGTCGCGAGGTAGGCGTGGATCATCTCGGTGCAGAAGCCGGGGGAAACGTAAAAGGCTCCCAGCTCCTCCAGCGATCCCGCCCGCCTCCCGACCTCCTCTTCGATCTCACGCTCCGCCGTCTGGCGGGGGGATTCGCCGGGGTCGAGCGTACCCGCCGGGATCTCCAGCAGCTCCCCGCCCGCCGCGAGCCGGAACTGACGCACCATCAGCACTTCCCCATCTGCCGTGAGGGGGACGATGGCGACCGCCCCCCGGTGCTCCACGATCTCCCGATTCGACTCCCGCCCGTCCTCCAGGCGCACCTGATGGACCTTCAGCGTGACCGTCCGGCCTTCGTAGATCGTGTCCGTGCCCAGGATCGTTTCGGATGCGCTCACCGGGAGGGTCCTTTCTGTAACCGTAAAGCGTAGCGTTGTCCGGCGACCCAGCCCGCCGCCGCCGCCGTAGTGAAGAAAACCGGATCGTCCTCCAGGTTGCGTCCCATGCTGCGGAGGGGGAGGTCCGCCCCCCGGAGCGCGTCCAGGAGGGGAGCTTCCGCTACCCATTCGATCCGGCACCGCTCGGAGGAGGGGAGGTCATAAGGGTGGGCTTCGCGCTTCGATTCCGGCGTACCCTCATGACCGGGATCGGAAGGTGAGGCGAGGGGGAGGGTGACCGGCGCGAGCAGCAGCCGCTCGATGAGGTTATGGATGTGATGGCTGATCCCCCGGTGCCGGGGACGGGGATCGGCCCCGCTCGCCCGCGCGACGAGGATCGGGTCGCCGCCCAGCGCGAACGCCAGGTGCGCGGCTTCGGCCATGTAAAGTCCCCCGAACCCCAGCGCGCTCCCTGTACCGGCGTTCCCCGGCCCCTGCGCGATGAGGAGCAGATCGCACGCCGCCGGGCCGACCGCGACGGCCATCCCGCTGCCCAGCGTGACGGCCTCGTACTCCCCCCCGAAGGCTTGCCCGCAGGTGATCGTCGCATGGAGGAGACGCTGCGCCCTCAGCCGGGGGAGGAGATCGCTCAGGGCGAGGGGGAGCGATGCCGTGTCCGGCATGAGGTACGCCACCCTCGGATACGGGACTCCCCGCGAATCCGCCGCAAGCTTCAGCCCAACGAGAGCCGGGGCGATCTGGCTGTGCAGCTCCGCGATGAGGACGGGACGGCCCTCCAGGTTTTCCGGCAGGTCGGGAACGGCTTCTTCCGCCGCCTGCACCGCTATCTGGTGCGGAGCGTACCGCATCTTGATGAGGTGCCCCGCCGTCTCCTCCCCGAAGGTGGACCGGGACTCCCGCTCGCAGCGGGTGAGGTTGGCGATGACGAAATCCCACCCGCCCGTCCCCAGGTTCAGGTCCACGGCGGTCGTGTTGAGCAGCACGCGGTCCCCGACTTCTACGCCGCCGGTCAGATCGGGGTAGCAGAGGGCGGGGCGCGAGTCGCCGGGATCGTTCGACGGCGAGACCCGGAGCTTGAGCGCGCCCGGACGCTCCTCCGTCACCTCCGTCACCCATCCGGTCATCGTGTGCAGCACGGGCCGACCCTTCCGAAACTTCGCCGGATCAGCCGGCGTTTTGCCCTTCCCGCGCCACCCGCCGCACGAGCGCGCGGGCCATCTCCGCCGCCCGGACCATGTCCGCGATCTCGATCCGCTCGTTGACCCCGTGGGGATCGTAGTAGCCCACGCCGATGACGAGCGCCTTCAGGCCGTTCGCGTTGAAGATGTTGGCGTCGCTGCCGCCCGCGCCGGGACGGATGACCGGCACGAATCCGACCCCGTCGGCGGCCTCCTGCGCCCATCGCACCAGATCGTCCTCCACCGGGATCTCGGAGCCGTGATAATGGCGGTCGATCTCGATCTCCACCTCCGCGCCGACCTCCGCCGCCCCCGCCTCGAACGCGGCGGTCATCTCCCGTACAAGCTGCTCCAGCGTCTCCGGGTCGCGGCTGCGGGCTTCGGCGTCCACCTGTACGGTGTCCGGCACGACGTTCGTCGCCGCGCCGCCGTGGATCACGCCGACGTTGCAGGTCGTCCGCTCGTCGAGGCGGCCCAGGCGCATCCGGGCGATGGCTTTGGAGGCGGCGAGGATCGCATTGACTCCCCGCTCCGGCGCGACCGCCGCGTGCGCCGCAACCCCCCGGAACGTGACGTGGAAGACTTCGTGGGTGGGAGCGGAGTGGACGAGCGCCCCGGCGGGCGGTCCGGAATCGAACACATAGGCGAGCCGGGAGCGGACTTTCGAGAAGTCCATGTGCTTCGCCCCCAACAGCCCCGTCTCTTCGGAGATACTGAAGACGATCTCCAGATCCCCATGCGCCTCCCCCGCTTCAAGGAGCACCCTCACCCCCTCCATGATCGCCGCCACCCCTGCCTTGTCGTCCGCGCCGAGGATGGTATCCCCGCTCGTCTTGATCCACCCGTCCTCGATGACCGGGACGAGTCCCGCCGTGGGCTGCACCGTGTCCATGTGTGCGTTGAGCATGATCGACGGCGCGCCGGGGACGGTTCCCTTCTTGAAGGCGATCACGTTCCCCGTGTTCCCGCCGATGGCGGTCCCGGCGTCGTCGCGGGTGGTCTCGAACCCGAGGGCCTGAAGCTGCGCTTCCAGGCGGTCCGCCACCGGGGCCTCCTGACGCGGCGGCGTGTTGATCTGAATCAATTCGAGAAAATCGTTGACGAGGCGGGATTCCTGGATGGGCATGGCCTTTGACCTCGATTCGGGAGTGGGGGAGTCGGGAAGTTGGGTGCGCCCTCACCCCCGCGCTTCGCGCTGGCCCTCTCCCAATTCTGGGAGAGGGG
>JAHWJO010000250.1 GCA_019348365.1 Armatimonadota bacterium
GGAGGCGCCGCGAGGCGAGGGGCTGGGGGTCCGGGTGGCGCGGGTGCGGCTGGGGATCGCGCTGGACCGGGACGGCGGCGCGCTGGGGATGATGGCTCCAGCGTTCCGGCTCGGCCTGGGCGGGAAGCTAGGGAGCGGGCGGCAGTGGATATCGTGGCTGCACCGGGAGGACGCGGTCGGGTTGATCCGCCATGCCCTCGATCATCCCGCGCTCTCCGGACCGGTGAACGGTTGCGCGCCGGAGCCCGTCCGGAACGCGGAGTTCACGCGGGAGCTGGGGAAGGCGCTCCGCCGCCCCACGATCTTTCCCGTCCCCCCGTTCGCCCTCCGGCTCGTGTTCGGGAAGATGGCCGACACCCTGCTGGGAGGACAGCGGGCAATCCCACAGGCGGCGCAGGATTCGGGCTACACGTTTCGCTACCCCACGCTTGACGGAGCGCTGAAAGAAATATTTACCTGAGAGCTCATCGCATTCCCCCTCCCTGCCGATCTCGTCATGCTTCCCTTGAAAGGCGTAGATCTATGGCAAAGAGAAAGCCCCGTCTCCAGTGGGGAGAGGGGCTATTCCCGTCACTGTTTCAGCTTTATATCTCAGCGCTCTCAACTGCGGCTGAAGCGCATTATCATGTGATAACGCGGCGCCCGGTGAAAAGGTTGATCACGAACAACACCAGCGCGATCACCAGCAGGGCGTGGATGAGATTACCGGCAATGCCGCCCACCAGACCCAGAAGCCACAGCACGAGCAGAATGGCAATGATTGTCCAAAGCATGATTTGCTCCTTTCTGTGTGGAGGCCATGCATCTTATACCCCGGTTCTCCTGTACTCTAACACGTCCGGGCGCTCCCCCGGTTCGAGGGGGATTCGAGCCGGGGCTTTGCCGGGGCTTTGCCGGGTCGTTTCGTCCGGGTTTTTGTCTGGGTTTCGGGATAATGGTATAGTAGATGAGGAAATCCCCGTAGAGTATCCCACGCGAGTCCGAACCCGATCTACCTGCCAAGCCTCAATCTCCCGACCTATTGAACCTACACGATTCCGGGAACATAACCTGTATCATAGAGCGAAGACAGGTGGAACTCCCTCCCCCCGGATCGCCGGACATTTTCATAGCGGAATGGGAATCTAAATGGGTATCTAAAGGTCGGGAAGGTGATCGGCGATGTATGGCTGCAGCGGGCGTTCTCCTTGCAGCCCCCCTCCGCATCTCGCTATAACTATGGGGAGTTCGCGCCTCATCCGAGGAGGATTATGGATAAAGACGAAGCGATCAAATTATACCGCCTGATGCGGCTCATCCGGCGGTTTGAGGAACGCGCCCGGCAGATGTACACGCAGGGCAAGTTCAGCGGATATTTCCATACGTACAACGGCCAGGAAGCGGTCGCCGTCGGGTTCTGCTCGGTGCTCCGCAAGGGCGATACCGCCGTCCAGAGCTACCGCGACCACGGCACGGCGCTCGCGCTGGGCTGCACCGCCCGCGAGGTCATGGCCGAGCTATACGGCAAGCGCACCGGGATGTGCAAGGGCAAGGGCGGCTCCATGCACCTCTTCAGCAAGGAGCACGGACTGCTCGGCGGAAGCGGGATCGTCGGGGGGAGCATCCCCATCGGCACCGGCGCGGCGTTCGCCTCCAAATACCGGGGCGACGGGAGCGTCAACCTCAACTTCTTCGGCGACGGGGCGATGAACATCGGCACCTACCACGAGAGCGTCAACCTCGCCGCCCTCTGGAAGCTCCCCTGCATCTACATCGTCGAGAACAACCTGTACGCGATGGGCACCTCCCTCGAACGCCAGATGGCGAACACCGACCTCGCCGAGCGCGCGAAGGGCGACGGGATCGCGACCGAAAAGGTGGACGGGCAGGATGTCCTCGCCGTGCGGGAGGTCGCCGAACGGGTGATCGGAAAAGCCCGCGAGACCGGCGAGCCGCACTTCGTCGAAGCCCTCACCTACCGGTTCGTCCCCCACGGCACCGCCGACCCCGGCACCTACCGGACCAAAGAGGAGGTCGCCGAGTGGCAGCAGCGCGACCCGATCCTCGTCTTCGAAAAGCACCTCCTGGAGCGAGGCTGGGCGGACGAAGAGCTGTTCCGGGTGACGACCGATGAGGTGCGCCGGGAGGTCGAGGACTCCATCGACTTCTCGGAGGAGAGTCCCTGGCCCGATCCGCATGAGGTGTGGGAGGACGTGACGGGTCCCCTGCCCTCCCCGCAGAACCTCTCATCCGAACCCACCCCCGCGGGAGGAGGCCGCTAATGGCGAACTTTGTGTATCGGGAAGCCTTGCGGGAAGCTCTCCGCGAGGAGATGATCCGCGACGAAGGCGTCTTCATCATCGGCGAGGAAGTCGCGCTGTACAACGGGGCGCAGCAGGTCACGCGCGGCCTGCTGGACGAGTTCGGCGAGAAGCGCGTGGTGGACACCCCCATCGCCGAAGCGGGATTCGCGGGCCTGGCGGTCGGCGCGGCGATGATGGGCCTCAAGCCCGTCTGCGAGTTCATGACGTGGAACTTCAGCTTCGTCGCGTTCGACCAGGTGATCAACCACGCCGCGAAATACCGCTACATGTCGGGCGGGCAGTTCAACGTGCCGATCGTGTTTCGCGGCCCCAACGGCAAGGGGATCCAACTCGGCGCGCAGCACTCCCACGCGGTCGAGTCGATCTACGCCCACTTCCCCGGTTGCTTCGTCGTCGCGCCCGGCACCCCCGGCGACGCGAAAGGCATGCTCAAGACCGCCATCCGTTGCGAGGACCCGGTGATCTTCCTGGAAGCCGCCGCGCTCTACGGGCTGCGGGACGACGCCTGGCGGAAGATGGACCTCGACCCGACGGTGGGCGGGCCGGACGACCTCGTGCCGTTCGGGGTGGCGGAGACCCGACGGCCGGGCCGGCACGTCACCCTCGTCACCTACTCGCATGGCCTCTCGCTCTCGATGAAGGCCGCCCAGCGCCTCGCGGAGATGGAGATCGAGGCGGAAGTCATCGACCTCCGCACCCTTCGGCCCCTCGACATCGAAGCGGTCGCCCGGTCCCTCCGCAAGACGCACCACGCCATTATCGTGGAGGAGGACTGGAAATCGGGCGGGATCGGCGCGGAGATCGGCGCGCGGATCATGGAGGATTGCTTCGACGACCTCGACGCGCCGGTGGCGCGGGTCACCATGAAAGAGGTGCCGCTGCCGTTCTCCCGCCCCCTCGAAGACACGACTATGCCGAACGAAACCGATGTGATTGAAGCGGTGAAGCGCACGCTCTGGCGGGCGACCGGACCGTTCCACTTTACCGACACGACGCAAGGAGAGAGCGCGAATGGGCGAGGTGACAATGCCCAAAATGGGCGAAGCCATGGAGGAGGGGACTCTCATACGGTGGCTCAAGAAGGAGGGCGAGGAGGTCACTGAAAACGAGCCCATCGCGGAGATCGAGACCGATAAGGCGGCCATGGAGATCCCCTCATTCGTGACGGGGACGATCAGCCGCCTCCTGTTCGAGGAGGGGGCCGTGGTCCCCGTCGGGCAGCCCATCGCCGGCGTGCTGGAGCCCGGCGAGACGGAGGCTATCGAAGCCCCGACGGCCTCGACGACGGATGCCGGCCCGGCGGAAGAGGCGTCCCCGGCGACCGACCAAGCGGTGGAAGCGTCGCAGGCGGAACAGCCCCCCGGCGTCCTCGCGCACGTCACGAACCCGGAGACGGTTCAGGAGACTCCCCCGCAACCCCCGAAAGAGGAGACTCGCGCGCCGTCCGCCGCACCGGGCGCGCCCATCGCGCCCCCTTCCCCCGAAGAGGCGGCCCCGGCAGCGGGCAACGGCGACCGGGTGCTCGCCTCCCCCCTTGCGAAGAAGATCGCGGCGGATGCGGGGGTGGACCTGCGCGCCTTGCAGGGCACCGGCCCCAACGGGCGGATCGTCGAAGCGGACGTGAAGGAGTACCTCCAGCGCACTCCTGAAGGCGCGCCCCGCACGGCGCAGCCCGCCCCTCCCACGACGCAGCCAGCGACTCCACCGGCTCCGCAGCCCGCCCCTCAACCGATGGCGTCCCAGCACCTCGCCGCGCCGAGAGATGAGCGCAAGCTCTCCACCATGCGCAAGACCATCGCGCGGCGGCTGCTGGAGAGCAAGCAGAGTATCCCGCACTTCTATGTCACCACCGAGATCGACATGGGGGCGGCGCAGGAGTTTCACGCGCAGCTCAAAGCCGCGCAGGTCGAGGGCCGCGCGAAGAGCTCCATCGTGGATATGATCGTGAAAGCCTGCGCGCTGGCGCTTGTGAAGTACCCCGATGTGAACGCGCAGTTCACCGGCGAGGCAATCCGCTACCCTGCCAACGTTAACATCGGATACGCGATCACGGTGGAGGGCGGGTTGATGGTCCCGGTCATCCGGGAGTGCGAGCGCAAGACCCTGCACCAGATCGCGGGGGACCGGCGGGCGCTGGTGGAGAAGACGCAGGCCGGGAAGCTCACCCCGCCGGAGTACGAGGGGGGCACGTTCACGATCTCCAACATGGGGACGTTCGACGTGGAGAGCTTCATCGCCATCGTGAACCCGCCGCAGAGCGCGATCCTCGCCGTCGGAAGCATCCTCGATCAGGTCGTGGCGGTGGACGGCCAGATGGAGATCCGCCCCCGGATGAAGGTGACGCTGTCGGCGGATCACCGCGTGGTGGACGGCGTGCTGGCGGCGCAGTTCCTTCAGGAGCTGAAGCGGCTGCTGCAAAACCCGATCTCACTCGTTGAATAGCTTGTGTGGGTGTATGGATGGGTGGGTGTTTGGGTGAAATCTCATTTGCCTCACTTTATCTGATTATAAATTCCATCCTGGACCGTCTTTACATCCATACACCCACCCATCCATACACCCACACAGACCATGAGCGCTGAACCCATTACCCTCGAATTAAGCGTCCCGAAGCGGCCCGACTGGGTGCGGGTGCGCGCCCCCGGCGGCAAGAACCACGACCGCCTGCTCGGGCTGGTGACCGACCTGAACCTTCACACCGTCTGCCAGAGCGCCCGCTGCCCCAACATGGGCGAATGCTGGGAGAAGGGCACGGCGACGTTCATGATCCTTGGGGACATCTGCACGCGGGCGTGCGGGTTTTGCGCCGTGAAGACGGGCCGCCCGACGGAATTGGATTTAGAGGAGCCGTATCGCGTGGCGGAGGCGATCCAGGCGTTGAGCCTTCGCCACTGCACGATCACGAGCGTCAACCGCGACGAGCTGAAGGACGGCGGCGCGCTCATCTTCGCGCGGACCATCGAGGAGGTCCGCAAGCTCAACCCCCACACGACGATTGAGGTCCTCACCCCCGACTTCCGGGGGGACGTGGACGCGCTGAAGCTCGTCATCGACCAGAAGCCGCACATCTACAACCACAACATGGAGACCATCGCGCGGCTGCACAAGCGGGTGCGCCCCCAGGCGAAGTACGAGCGGAGCCTGGAGGTGCTGCGGAAGGCGAAGGAGTTGAACCCCGGCCAGATCACCAAGACGGGCGTGATGCTGGGCCTGGGGGAGACGGCGGAAGAAGTGATCGACCTGATGGGCGACGTGACGGATGCCGACGTGGACATCTTCACCATCGGGCAGTACCTGCGCCCCTCGTTCAAGCACCTGCCGGTAGAGAAGTACTACCACCCCGAGGAGTTCGAGATACTGAAGGAGGAGGGGGAGCGGATGGGGCTGCGGCATGTGGAGTCCGGCCCGCTGGTGCGCTCCTCCTACCACGCCCGCGAGCAGTTCGACGAACTGCATTTTGCGGCGGAATAACGGGGGAAGAGACGAAGATGAGTTCCGGCAACTTGAAGCAGGTCAAGGAGACGACGACTCACGCAGAGGGTACGCTGAACGGAGATGAATCCGGATCGCTATCTGAGGATCAGAAGACGCAGGAATTTATGCAGCGACTGCTGGAAGCGGGTCTAATCGAGGAGATCAAGCCATCGGTGGTCGATCTTTCTGGCATGGATGATGCACCATTGGAGTTGGCCGGTAAACCGCTGTCGGAGATCATTATTGAGGATCGGCGGTAGAGGTGACGCCTTTCTTCTTCGACTCCAGTGGCCTTGCCAAGCGATATGCTCAGGAAACCGGAACGGATTGGGTGCGGTCCGTCACCGATCCCGGTTCAGGCAATCGAATTCTGATCTCAGAGATCACGAAAGTCGAAGTGGTAAACGCTTTGATGAAGAAGGAGCGAACAGGAGAGATGACTGCCGACGAGGTGGAACTCTCGACCAATCGCTTCCTTCTCCATCTGCGGGATCAGTACCACCTCGTGCCTATCCGCTCCTCTATGATTGATGAAGCGGTTAGGCTCGTGAGAAGCTATACTCTTCGGGCCTATGATGCCGTTCAACTGGCGACGGCGGTGGAGTTAAACCGTACCGGCAATCCATCAGGAACGCCTCTGCTGATATTTGTCTCTGCAGACGACCCACTGAATACGGCAGCACAGGCGGAAGGTCTACTCGTAGCGAACCCAAGCAGCCAGTGAAGTGGTCTGTGGTATATGGGTCCGGCCCTTTGGTGCGAAGCTCCTACCATGGCCCGCGAGCAGTTCGACGAGCTGCACTTCGCGGCGGCGGGATGAAGATTATCGAACGCTGACCGGGTAGGCCCGAATCGCCGCATCGACGGTGACCAGCGTCAGGTCATGCTCCAGTGCCTGGCCGATCAGCAAGCGATCAAAAGGGTCTTTATGCAGCGGCGGGAGATTCATTAAGCGGAGGATGCTCGCTTCATCCAGTTCCAGGCTGTGAAAGCCGTGCCGATGTCTCGCTTGAGGGATCAGAATCTCCGGCGGTTCCGGCAGAGGCAGTTTGCCGAGCAGATGCTTGATGATGATCTCCCACGCCGATACCACACTCAAGAATACCCGATTGTTCGGATCCCGTAGTTCATTCCGGAGTTGGATGTCCACGCGGGGGTCGCCGGCGATATACCAGAGG
>JAHWJO010000251.1 GCA_019348365.1 Armatimonadota bacterium
TCCAGCTCTTCGGCGCGGGCTTCCCATCGGGTCGGCTCGGCGACGAGCCGGACCCGCTCGGAGGCGTCCGCAACGGCCTGGTGCCGCGCGAGGTTGAGCTCCCCTTCGAGCTTCAGGGCCTCCTCCCGCGCGAGGTCGCGGCTGCGGCGCACGCTTTCGAGAGAGCCTTCCATCCGGGTCAGCTCGAGCCGCGCCTGGTGCTCGGCGGCTTCCTCCCGCGCGAGCCGGGCGGAGAGGGATTGAGCATCCCGGTCCAGCGTCTCGCGCTCCGTTACAATACGCTCCCGCTCCTCGGTCTTGCGGAGGAGGTCCACCGCGAGCAGGCCGATCTCCATCTCCCGGAGGCTCGCGTTCAGCACCTGCCACCGCTCGGCGACGCGAGCCTGGATCTCCAGCGGCTCGACCTGCCCCTCCAGCTCGTCCAGGATATCGGCGACGCGGGTGAGGTTCTGGCGGGTGGACTCCAGCTTGCGGTGCGCTTCCTTGCGGCGGTGGCGGTACTTCTTGATCCCGGCGGCCTCTTCCAGCAGTTCGCGGCGCTCCTCGCTCCGGGCGGAGAGGACGGCGTGGATCTGGTTCTGCCCGATAATTGAATAGGCGTCCCGGCCCACGCCGGTATCGAGGAACAGCTCGTAGATGTCGCGGAGGCGGCAGGGGGTCCGGTTGATGAAGAACTCCCCCTCGCCGGAGCGGTAGACCCGCCGGGTGATGGTGACCTCGCCGTAGTCGAGGGGAGGCCCCGGTCGGCGTTGTCGATACAGAGGGAGACTTCGGCCATGCCGAGCGGGCGGCGTTTGTCGGTGCCCGCGAAGATCAGGTCCTGGGAGCCCTCGCCCCGGAGGTTGCGGGCGTTCTGCTCGCCCAGCACCCACAACAGCGCGTCGGAGACGTTCGACTTGCCGGAGCCGTTGGGTCCGACGACGGCGGTGATGCCGGGCCGGAACTCGATCTCGGTGCGTTCGAGGAACGATTTGAAGCCGTGGATTTCGAGGCGCTTTAAATGCATGGGGGAAGGAATCGGAGGCGGGGAGCGCGGAACGGAGAGAGTAATGCATCAAAAAAGGTGCAAGTTTGGGGCGCAAAGTTGAGCTTTGAGAGCGAAGCCGCCCCTTCTACTCTACGGGATACAGGGGAAGTTCGCAAGTCGGACTACAGGACCCCGAAAGGAGCCGTTATACTGTTGATACGGAGCAGGGGTACTTGCAGGAGATAAACGGCCACTATACAGGATGCATGGGAGAGAGTGAAGGATCGTTCCCCCTGTGACGGGGGAGGATCGGCTCTGATGAGGAGGGCGGAATTATGCAAAAAGTTGTCCTGCTGTTTTTAGCCCTGGGGCTGATGGGGAGTTCCCTCGCGCTGGCGGAATCCTCCGCTCCGGACTGGCGCGCCGATGTCGCTGCGCTGGCGGACGATGCCCGGCAATCCGCCGCGTTTCACCGCATCCGTCAGCTTCTTCAGGGGAAACCTCCCCCCGGCCTGGTCCCCGCCCTTGTCGATGCCCTCCGGACCCACGCCGAATACAAGGTCCGGCTGAGAGCCGCGTCGAGCCTGGGTTACGCGAGAGACGACCGGGCGCGCATCGCCTTGGGGGAGAGCCTCGCCGGAGATCCCAACCCGTATGTACGCGATCTCAGCGCCTTCGCCCTGGCCCTGCATGGCAGCGCGGCGATTCCGCTCCTCCGTAGGGGGATGTTCGATAACAGCCCGAGAGTGCAGCATCGGAGCATGGAATCGATGGTCAGGGTAGGGGAGAACGGCATCCCGGAAGTGTTGAGCCGGATCGAGCATCTCCAGAAAGCGAACTCGTACGCCGGCTTTCTGATTCTGGATACCCTCTCCTGCGCTCGGGACCGCAGGGTCGCCGATTTCTTCCTCCGCCAGGCCAACCATCCCGATGCCCTGTTCCGGCGGCATCTCGTGGAAGCGATGGGAGGCCTCGCCTGGGATCCGAGCTACACGCCGCCCCCCGGCCAGCCTTACATCGGGATGAGCGACTTCCCGGTCGAGAAGGGGTATCGGATCACATCCAGGGAGAGGCAAGCCCTGATCCAGGCGTTGCGGAGGGCGACCCGCGACCCGGACGAAGAGGTGCGAGATGAAGCGGAACGCGCCCTCGCCCTCGTCATCCGGAAGGTCCTGGTCCCCCGCAAGAGAAAAGAGAACGCCAACGGCGCACTGCCCTGAACCGATGAAAGGCGAAGCTCCCCCGGCCTCCTGCCCTGCCGGAATATATCCCCTTCCGAAGAAGGGGTATAATCAGCTCTCAAGGAGATCGTCATTCTAACGGAAGAGGATGTCCTGGACGGTGGGGAGGTGGTCCCGGGCTGGGTCATGCCGGTCAAAAACTTCTTCGAGGAAGAGTGACGAAAAAGGGCAACCCAAATCTCCGGGTTGCCCTCTTTCGTCGCCTGTACTTCCTACGGCTATCTTGCCGACGGGATTTTCTCCGAGTCCTTCAGCTGCTGGCTGAGGGCATCCCGTCCGGCGGCGCGGATCTTCTTCACCGCGCCGTCCTCGATCTGCCGGATCCGCTCGCGGGTGAGGTTGAACTGCGCCCCCACCTCCTCCAGCGTCTTCGGCTCCTCGCCCCCGAGGCCGTACCGGAGCGTGATCACCTCGCGCTCCCGGTCGGTCAGCCGTTCCAGAATGGCCGCGACCTCCTCCTTGTGGATGATCCGGTCCACCGTCGCTTCGCCGGTTTCGGCCTCATCGCTCTGGATCAGGTCCTGCACGCGCAGGTCGTCGTCCTCCCCCATCGGGGTCTCCAGCGAGAGCGGGTCGGTCGAGACGCGCAGCAGCTCTTCCACGCGCGCCACCGTCTCGTCGAGCTCGCGGGCGATCTCGTCGGGGGTGGCGTCCCGGCCCAGCTCCTGGGAGAGACGGTTGGAGACACGGTCGAGTCGGTGGAGCGCCTCGGAGACGTGGATCGGCAGCCGCATCAGGCGGCGCTGCTCCATCACGGCGCGGCTCACGGCCTGCCGGATCCACCACGTCGCGTAGGTGCTGAACTTGTACCCCTTCCGGTGGTCGAACTTCTCGACGGCGCGGATGAGGCCGATGATCCCCTCCTGGACGAGATCGGCCAGGGGCACGCCGTAGTTGGCGTACTTCCGGGCGATGCTCACCACGAGCCGAAGGTTCGCTTCGGTGAGGCGGCGGCGGGCGTCTTCGCGCACGCGCTCGTCCTCCTCCTCGCGGATGCGGCGGGCCAGCTCCAGCTCCTCCTTCATCGTGAGGAGCTTCCGACTCTTCGAGACCCGCAGCAGCCACTGTACGGAGTTGTCCGCTTCGAGGGCGTTCGGGGCCATGGACGCGGCGTCCACTTTCTTTTCCGAACGCTCCGCCGAAAGGGAGCGCTTCTCTTCCTCCGCACGCACCGCTTCGCGGAGGAACTTCCGCTGCGGGCTTTCCGTAACCATGTCTTTAACCTTCCTTCCTTTCAAGAGCCGTTCCCTAACGGTCGGCCCAATTAGAATGAGACGGCCTTTCGACCGTCTGCAGAGGGGAGAGATCGGGTTCAACGTCCGTTTCTCACCCTCCCGTTCGATGCTCGGATCAATCCGAAACGGAACGGGCGGGCGTCTCACCTCGTCCTTCTCCATGAAGATGCCCGGAGAAATGCCTCCAGGAATCAGAAATTTTGCCTCCTCAATAAAGAAACTTGAGGCCTTCCCCACGTTCCCATTTGAGAAGGAAATTTATTATAGACGATGTATCCGCCGATTTCCACTGAATTGAAGAAAAAATCAGGCGGACCTTCTATCCGGACCTGCGGACGACCCTAACGGTTCCTTCCCACTTTAATAAGACGCTTGATCCCTCTCTAAAGTTCACCTGTTTTCGTTCACCTGAAGGAAGAGTCCGGAGCTGATGTCCAAACCACGGAGCGATCCGCATGGCCTGCGTTTTTCCTACCCGGATGTTCCTCATTACGCCCAAAAACGTGCAACCCTAACGCTGCCGCCAGGTATCATGCTATGTAGAACCGTCCTTTCCGGTTGATAATGAGAGGAGAGCCCTCGGATACGCGGGATTCTTCCCTCTCTTCTCCTCGAACAAGAAGGCATGGGACAAAATGGCCGTTCGATGCTCCCTCTTCGGCGCGGGTCGTTCCGGGCCGGCCCTCTCCCATTCCGTTGTCGGCCCGCCGGGGATTCTGCCGGTATGACTGCTGTGAATCAATCAGCTCCTACGGATCAACGCATGACTCTCAACCCTTCTCACGTCCCGCCGGTCCCGCGCGGTCCCTCTCCGGCCGGTTTCTCCCGGCGCTACTGCGCTCTGGCCTGCTCGATGGCCTGCGGCCTCCTCTTCCTCTCAACGGCTCTCGGATTCACGGCGATCGGGGCAGTGGGGGACGAGCCGACTCCGGAGTCGCGGCATCCGGACCCGAACCGGGACCTGCCCGAGACGCTCGCCATCGAGACCCCGCTGGGCTTTCCCTGGGGCGTCGCTTTCGGTCGGGACGGCCATCTCTTCTTCTCCGACGCGATCAAGCATCAGGTCTATCACCTCGATGATGAGGGGATGATTCAGGTCGTTGCGGGGAGCGGGGTGGTGGAAGCCCCGTCGGAGGGGACCCCGGCGCGGCAGGCGAGTTTCAATCAGCCCACCGCCCTCGCCCTCGGGCCGGACGGACTCCTCTACATCGCAGACACCCGGAACCACCGCGTGCTGCGGATCGAGAAGGATCAGCGCGTCACGACCGTCGCGGGGAGCGGGCCGGGCGAGGACGGGAAAGGCGGGTACGCCGGTGACGGCGGGCCGGCGGCGAACGCCCGGTTCCATTCCCCGCACGGTCTCGATTTCGATGCCGAGGGGAACCTGTACATCGCTGATACGGGCAACCACCGCATCCGGAAAGTCACCGCCCCCGGACCGAGCGGCACGATCCGCACCTACGTCGGGAAGGCGGGGCGGGGAGAAAGCGCCCCCGCCGTCATCGCCTCCCTGAACGATCCCCTGGACGTGGCGGCGGGTCCGGGGGGGCGGCTCCTCATCGCGGAGCGCTTCGGGAAACGGATCCGGGAGGTTCTGCCGGACGGCTCCGTTCACACGATAGCCGGGGGAGGGAAACTCCCCCTGGCGGACCGGGCGACGGCGGCGGAGGTGGAGCTGGGCACTCCCACGTCCGTCCTCTACGACCGGGATGGATCGGTCCTCTTCGCCGACTCGCAGCATAAGGGCATCTATCGCGTTCGGGACGGGAGGATCAGCGGAGTGGCGGGCCGGAAACTCACCCCGGAAGCGAGGGGAACGGAAAAATCCTCGCCGTCAGGCGGGGAGGCGGCCCCTGCCGCCGATCTCGCCTCCCCGCTGTCGGGTCCCGCCGAGCTGGCCCTGCATCCGGACGGGGGGATCGTCGTCTCCGATTGGAGCGGGCATCGGATCTTTCATGTGGAAGAGGGCGGGATCGTGCGGCTGTTGGCCGGGAACGGGGAAGACGGGTCGAAGGCATCCCGCACACCGGGCCGGAGGAACCCCGCCCTCTATCCCCTCCGCTCCGTTGCGCTGACTCCCGGCGGCGACCTGCTGCTGACGGACACCCTCCGGGACATGATCCTGCGCCTTCGCGTCTCCAACCCGTCGACAGGCTTGCAGCCGGTGACGATACAGAACGGGAACGGATCGGCATCGCAACCGCACGTCGCCGTCGGAACCCTCTACGGACCCACCGGAATCCTGGCGCTGGCGGACGGGAGCATCGTCTTCTCGGAGGCGCGGAGCCACCGGGTGCGCCGGATCCGCCCCTCGGGGGAGGTCGTCACCCTCGCCGGAGAGGGCGCGCCGGGGTACACGGGAGACAACAAGGAAGCGACGAAGGTCCGCCTCTGGAATCCGGCGGGATTAGCACAGGATTCGGCGGGAAACCTGTACATCGCCGACACCCTGAACCATCGCATCCGGAAGCTCGACACGGACGATGTGATAACGACGGTGGCCGGGGGGAGCGATACGCCGATTGTAGGCGTTCCCACGGAGCGCATCACCATGAACGAGCCGGAGGGAGCCGGAGAACCGGGTTCCACCGCATCTTCGGAAGCGGTCCGCGCGGATGCTCCGGCGGCCCGAGTGATTCCCGCGCGGTTGAATCGGCCCATGGCGGTGGCTATCGCTCCTTCGGGCGCGCTGGTGATCGCCGATACGGGGAACGGTCTCGTACGCCGGGTGCGGGAGGAAGGCGTGATGGAGCCGTTTGCCGGGGGCGGGAAGGAAGCGCCGCGCGCCGGGATCTCCGCCCTCGATGCGCAGCTCTGGGAGCCGGTGGCGCTGGCCTTTTCCCCCGGCGGCGACTTGGCCGTCGCGGACGCGCGGGACCACCGGGTCTGGGTCATCGCCCCCGACGGGACACTCCGTACCGTCGTCGGGATCGGGCCGGAAGAAGCCGCTGACGGGGAGGGGAGGACGCCGGAGACCCTCCGCCTCAACCGACCGACGGGCCTGGCTTACGACCCCCAAGGAAACCTCCACATCCTGACGCGAGATCGGGTGGTGCGCCTGAACCCCTCCGGACGGGTGGCGACTCTCGCCGACCGCCGGACGCCGGGCTGGAGCGAGTCGGAGGAGCCGGAGGAGCCCGGTACCCTCACCGAGCGGATGAAGAACGCCCTGGAGCGATTCCGGGAAGCGCGGAAACCCCTCACCCTCCGGTGGACGGCGCCCCCGCGCGTCACCCTGCTGGGCGCGCGCGAGGCGATGATCGCCTGGGAGACGAACCTTCCCGCGTGGGGGATCGTGGAGTACGGCAAGGCCCCCGTCATGAACCGGGAGATCCCGCTGACCGGCGCATCCGCCCGCTCGTTCATGGTCCTGAAGGATCTGGAGCCCGACACGGAGTACCTGGTGCGGGTGAGGGCGTCGCGCAACCCCGGCGCGATCCGCGAAGATTCCCTGAGCCCCGCCCTGAGCTTCACCACCCGGAAAAG
>JAHWJO010000252.1 GCA_019348365.1 Armatimonadota bacterium
GGAGCCCCAGCCAGACCCCCAGCAGGGTGTAGTGCGCCGTAGGGAGGTCCGCGAACGCGCTCGTCGTCTCGAAGGCGAACAGCGGCAGGGAGGCGAGGAGCAGCGCGGCGAGGATGCCATACCCCGGAGAGAGGTCCGGGAATTGCTCCCTGACGAAGAGGACTGTACCCGCCGCAAGCAGAACGCCGAAGGTCCAGTGGAGGAGCGTCGCCGTTTCCTCCGCGCCGAGGAGGCGGCATGCGAGGTAGAGCATCTGCACGGCGGAGGGGTTGTCGGCGAAGAAGAGGTCCGGGCGATAGATCCATCGCCCCGCATCGGTATAGAGTTTGGGTAGAGTGAGGTGATAGGTGAGCGTATCGACGGCGGAGGGAGGCGCGAGCGCCGCGAGGAACTGCGTGGACAGGAGGAGGCTGAGAAGGAATATCCCGGACTTCCCCCAGGGGGAGAGCCGCCCGAAGGCGGCGCGATACTTACCGAGGAGAGCCGGGATGCTCCCCCCGCGCTTCGCCACTCTCCAGAGAAAGAGCAGCAAGCCGACCAGCGTCACGATCCCGGCGGCGAGGGGAGTCCACCCCCCAATAAATCCGAGGAAGAAAAACATGAGGCTGTACAGCGCCAGCCCCAGCGACAGGGAGAGGACGCCGGTCTCGCCAGGGGAACGTGGCGGGAAGCGAATCGCGTGGAGCAGCGCGTAACCCGTTCCCCCGGCGGAGAGGAGGAACAGGGCCCATGTAACGAGGGGGAGGAGCCATTCGGAGAGCATATCCCTTACTTAGCTGCCCGTCCCTGTCTCCCTGCCGTTGCTTTCATCCGGGAATTCCGTTCTCCTCAGGACTTACGCAAAACGTATCGCCATTTGTCATTCTGAACGAAGCGAAGAATCTGCGTGTACGTCTCGTCAATTCTGAGCCATGGTTGAAACACAGATCCTTCGCTGACGCTCAGGATGACAGATTCTTTCAGTCGATGCGTTAGTCCTACTCCTGTCTCTTCCCCCGGACCCCCCGGTCTCTACCCGCCCTCGCTGTGGTAGAACTCCCGCGTTAGGGGGGCGTAGAAGGGGGTGAGGGGCGGGAGGGCCAGATTCCCCTCCGCGTCCCAGGGAAGCTCCAGGGGCCGCAGCGCCTCGAATTCGCACCAGGCGTGCTGCACGACATGGTCGCCTCCGGCCATCAGGAACTCGAAGATCCGCCGCTCCTGCGCCGAGTCGCCCTCCCGGACCGGCTTGAGGGTGCGGACCGAGAAGTTGTTGTTGAACTTCACCCGGCCCACCCAGCCCACCCAGTCGTCGATTCTGCGGGGCGTGGCGGCGGTGCCCCCGTACAATAACGGCTCGGCGAACGGGTCCTGCGCGTTCAGCTCCAGCGTGATCCGCAGCTCGTACTTCCAGATCGGGATGTGCGGCTTCGGCTTGGTGGGCTGAAGCCAGTAAGGAAGGCTCATCGGTGGCACCTCCTCCGTCGTGTGGATCACGTTCATCCCCACCGGCAGGACCACCGACTCGCCGGTCACCGGGTTGAGCACGTCGAGGTCCACCACGCCCCGCTGGGAGCTGCCGCCGATCCAGGCGAACCGGTCTTCGGAGAAGAGGTAGGGGCGGAACATCCATCGCCCTTCCACGCACATGACGGGGACGGCGACGATCTGTGAAGTCTCCGGATCGAGGGCCACCCGCCCGATCCAGGAAGGCTCCGGGTTTTGAAAGCGGCCCCGGTAGAGCGGCGTGTCCATGAACAGGTCCCCGCCCAGCTTGGAGCGGAATTCCCAGATATCCACCACCCGCTTCTCCTCCCCGAAGCAGATCTTCTGCCGGGTGCGGGCGGCGTCCTTGACGGCGGCGTTCGGGTCTTCGTAGACCTCGCAGGGGAGGCCGAGCGAGAGGAGCACGTCACGGTTTTCGGGGATCAGCAGCGGATGCACGGGGTCGGTGACGAAGATCTCCTCGCGAGTGACGCGGGCGGTCCCGTTTTTGCCGTTCTTCCCGTTCTTTCCCTCGGTTCCGTTCCTGTTGTTCTGCTTCTGGCGGTGCTCCGCCACGACGAGCTTCGCATGGCGAGTCTCGACTTTGCGGAGGTTCTCGGGGAGGGTGTCCAGCCCCTGCCACTCGGAGACCTCCTGAACCGGCTGATCCTCCAGAAAGTCGAGCAGGCGCTCCACGTCGATGATCGTGGATTCGAGGAGGGGCATGGGAGTCCCCCCCGCGACGACGTAGGTGAGGTTGATCTTGTACCGGTGGTCCTTCTCGTCGAGGAAGAGGTCGAGCCGCGCGTCTTCGAGGTTGCTCCATGGCGCGGGGGGCTCGTCCATGGGGCGCGGGGCGGTCTCCCCCGGCTTCAGGCGGAAATCGAGAACTGTGGGATGGATGTGTGTGGGAACCAGGGAGCGCTTGATGACGCGGTCGCCCTTGAGGACGACGAGGACGAAGGTGTTCACGCCGTCCCGCCCGACGCTCCGCACGAACGCGAGGTTCAATTCCTTCGGAGGGTAGTAGGCGAAGCCGGGGTTGAGCACATGATAAGCCGACACGTCGAGCGCCGCGACCTCCCGCAGGAGCTCCTTGAGGCGGTTCCGCAGTGTGATCGGGGTGTCGTCCGGCGCGGCGAACTTCTTCAGCGATTCGGGGATCGGGTCCAGCGCGCCCCAGAACAGCTCGATCAGCAGATCGAGGACGGAGAGGGTCCGTTTCTCCCCCCGGTTCGGCGGGTCGTAAGAGGTGATGGTGAGGCCGTCGCGCCAGGGGAGGCACTGAAGGCGCAGGATCTGGGTGATGACGTCGCAGCGGGCTTCGTCCACGCTCGCCGCCACCGCCAGGTCTTCCAGTATTTCGTGGTCGCGGGGGGTGAGCAGCCCGTCCCGCCGCAGCCGCCACAGCAGGGCCGCGCCCATGAAGTACTCCGCCAGCAGCGAGTGGTTTCCGGCCCATTTCTGATCCAGCGAGGGATCCCGGCGGCCTTCGCGAACGGCGTGCAGGAGGGGCATGCTCTGGCCCAGGGAGCGTCCGGGGTGTTCCTCGTCCTCGCGGAGGAATTCCTCAAAGGCCCCCTTGAAGCGAATCATCCAATCGTCACCGCCCCGGTAATTCACCAGCTCCAGCAGGAAATCCTGAAGGTAGCCCAGCGGCGCCCGATGATCGAAGAACATGAAGAGCAGGTCGGACCGGCCCCTCTCCCGCGTCTCCTTCGTGCGGAACTGCCGGGAGTACCGGGGGCGGATGCGGATCTTCCCCCCGCTGGCGCTGGCGAGCAGCGAGAGAAGATACGACTCCGGCATGAGCACCGGGCGAGGGGACTCATGGAAAGCATGAGAGATATCGGGAAGGATGACGCGCGGGGCGGTGATGGGCGCGGTGTCCGGGCAGCGTTCGGGGGTCGAAACCACTCTCAACCTCGGTCTTCTATCGGAAAGCTGGGAAAGCTGGGAACGTTCTGAAGGAGCCGATCCGGAGCGGGGGAACCGGGTTATCCGTTCGTCGCCTCTCGCCGGAGTCGGAATATGAGCTATGGACGCTCGAACGTGTAGTCCGGTTCCAGGGCGCAGCGGTAGAACGGGTGCAGCGCCTCGAAGAGACGAGCCGCCGTGGGGAGTAACTCCCGCCCCGCCACAAGCGGGTCGTCCCGGTCGAACGGGCGGGCGATCATGAACTCGTTTCGCTTGAGGCGCACGACTTCCCCGGCGATCCGCCCCAGCTCCTCCGGTGTGACCACCGATGCCGGGAGCCCCGGCGATGGCGCGTGGTGGTCGAGGCGGAGGGAGATGCCGTCCAGCCCGTGAAGGTAGTCCGACAGGGCGGAGGCGTTGCGCTTCAGCCCCTCCGCGATCACCGACTTCTGCTCGGATTCCTCCATCACGATGAATTCCACATAAGGGCCGCCGTGCCCGATCCCGATGGAGAGGTGCGGGTAAGCTTTGTACCCCTTTTTGGAAGGGCCGAAGGCGACCCAGGTGTCCGGCGGGGGGTTCACGCGCCGCCGCATGTGCGAGGCGACGTGGGGGTAGAAGTCCGGGCCGAAGACGGGCCGCATCCGGTCCGCCATCTCCTCGCCGAGGTCCAGCAGCTTCGGGCGGATCCGGCTGCGGATTGCGGCCATCCGGTCGGCGAAGAGGGGGATCTCGAACACGTCGTAATCGGAATCGGTGAAACCGTCAAAGGGCATGAGGCTCTCCCGTGCGGGGGACGAAACGGCGCTGCGCCCGACTCCGGTGGAGTCGATTAGGTTGCATGGACTATTATTGGAAGGGAGTGCGGTAAATACTATCCCAGAGTGTATAAAATCTGTACCGCTTGAGGCATCAAAATTAAAATGGACTCCCCCGACACCCCACGCCCGACACCCGTCTCGGCGCTCGTCACGAGCGCGGCGGAATCCGGCGCATTGATGGAAGCGGAATTGCGGGAGATCTTCCCGAAGCTTCCGTCCTTCGAGTGGATCGTGCGGGGGAGCGAGACGGAAGGCTCCATCGCGCGCATCGAGCCGGGGATGGATTTCAACACGCTGGCGGGCATGGTGGAGCATCACGCCCCGGTCTTCGTCCGCCACCTCGCGCCGGTGCAACGGGTGATTCCCCTCATGGCTACGGAAGAGGACCTTACGGCCCTCCGGGATGCGGCCTTGGAAATCGGGGAACAATTAGATTCCGCCGCCGTCTTCTCCGTGCAAACGCGGATCGTCGGGGAAGGGCAGCTCCCCTACCGGAAGGTGACGGTAAACGAAACGCTCTCCGCCCTCCTCGAAGCGCAGACCGGAGCGGTGATGGAGTGCCGAACTCCGGAGCAGGTGGTGTCGGTCCTCTGCACGCCGACGCGGGGATACATGGGGGTCTCGCGGACGGAGCGGAACCGGAGCGCATGGCCGGGAGGCAAGCACCGGTTCCGCCACGAGGAGGGCCAGGTCAGCCGGTCCGAGTTCAAGCTGCTGGAGGCGATGAACGTCTTCGGGATGGCGCTGCCGGAGCGGGGGATTGCGCTCGACATGGGCGCGGCGCCGGGAGGATGGACGCGCGTGCTCCGCGCTCACGGTTTGCAGGTGACGGCGGTGGACCCGGCGGACCTCGACCCCCGCCTGCGCGAGGACCGGGGCATCCGCCACGTGCGGGAGCGGCTCCAGGATTACCTGCCCCATTCCCGGCAGCGGTTCCACGTCATCGTCAACGACATGAAGATGGATGCGCGGGCTTCGGTGGAGTTGATGCTCCGGGCGTCACGGCTGCTGGAGTCGGGCGGGCTTGCGGTGATGACGCTGAAGCTGCCCCGCGCCGAGAGGCCCCCGCACCAACTGCTGGCCCTCGTGCGTGCGGATTTGCAGCGCCTCACGGATGCGTATACGATCCTTGAAGCGCGGCATCTCTACCACAACCGGCACGAGGTGACGGTGGCCTTAACGAGCTGTAATTGACTATCCTCGGACTAAAACGGGCTCCCGGAGTGTTACGGGAGCCCATCTTTACGGGATGAAGTTCGTCCCATAGCGTAATACGTCCGGTCAGCGAGCTTCATACCGGACGACGTTGATCCGGACCGCCCGCCACCGGTTGGGGCCGGAGCGATAAGCCCGTACGCGGATCCAATCGTTGTCATCCAGGTTATGCACCGAGATGTTCTTCCCGTTCTTGATGATGGGGACGTTTTCCGGCACGTTGATCCGGTAGACCGTACCCCGTTTTGATTCGACGCTGATGTTGCGGGTCACTCGGTCCGTATCGTCCACGATCTTGCCGGTGAACGCGATCGTGCCGGCGCGGGTTCTGGTGCGGCGCGTGCGAGTCGTCGTCCGCGTTTCCGCGGCGAGCCGCCGGGCCTTCGGATGGTGTATGTGGCCCTGACTGCCGGAGTGCCGGTGATAATACCGCTTTCCGGTGAGGGGATTCACATGGCTGTGGCGGTTCCGGCGGCTGCGGGTAGAGGCGGCGCCGTAGTTCTGGCTGGAGCGGTAGGACCGGGTGCGGGTCTCCGAGGAGTCATCCGCCGCGTAACGGGCGGTACGAGCATAAGACTCGGAGCGGACCTCCGAGGCTCGACGGCTCCGGTTTTCCTCCTTCTTCGCGTCTTTATACCGCTTGTAGGCGTAAGCGGTCCCCGCGCCCAGGATGACGGCGTTCGTCGTTTTCCCTTTGACCGCCTGATGGATCGTGGCCGCGCCGAGGCCGATGGCGGTGTTCTTCCGGCCTTTCGAACCCGCGTGAGCGAGGTTCGGGGCAGCCAGAGAGCCGAGCATGGCCGCTATCGCGAGGACCGATCCCCAGGCCTGCGTCGTCTGTTTCATGGGTGTGCACTCCCTTCGAAACCTGAATGAAGCGATATAGGAAGCGCGCCATGTCCCCTCGCGCGCTTGATATGTCCTATTTTACCCCCGACGGGACGCGGGACAATCCCGCCGGAGGGACAACTGATCGCCTCAACCGTACCGATTCTACCGGAGGTGTATCGGGGGAGGGGAGCACAACCCCATCGGCCTCATGGAAAATTTGTTTTAAAAGCCCAGATAGCCCGTAATATCGCCCCACTTGGACCGAATGCCGAGGAAGGTGAACGCCGCGAACATCAGGACGAAGCCATACATGAGGAACTCCCGCGACCGAGACATCCGCAACTCTTTCGGCAGGAACTTCTTGTGGACGAAAACGACACATGACCCCAGCACCACGAAGTTGAACGCCGAGACGAATGCCCCCAGGATGATGAGCGCCCCCGGCTGCGCCTGCCGGATTCCCCAGATCCCGAACAGCGCATACGCGATCAGAACCGTGTAGTAGACCTTCCGCACGTCGCCCCCGGCGAGGGCGCGGACGCGCGGGTGGGTGCTCCAGAGCATGTCCGTCAGCGTTCGGGCCAGCGTGTCCACGATGGCGATCTGCGAGGAGAAGAGGATCCAGAAGCCGTTCAAAAGCGTCAGGAACC
>JAHWJO010000253.1 GCA_019348365.1 Armatimonadota bacterium
TTCTTTTGAAGAGAAGGATGGGCCTGTAGTCGGCGCAGGCCGACTTTGCGCCCTTGTTGCCCGCGACTTGAGTCGCCGGGCCTGCACAATGAAATCACCCTAGTCTCAAAGGTGGGTCTCTCGCACAAACGCCAGGCATGTGAGATAATAGGACTTGTAAACACCCACAATCGCCTCTTCCTTTTCCCAGCCAACCTCCAGCTCGTAACCGATAACCAGCCATGTATATTAAAACCAGTATTCTCGCGTTAACGCTCGCCCTCTTCACGGGACTCCTGTCCCCGCTCGCGCTCCGGGCGGACGACATCCCCGCCTCTCGAACCGGCGCGCCGCTCACCATCCTCCAGATCAACGACGTGTACGTCGCCGCCCCGCTCGAAGGCGGGAAAGTCGGGGGACTGGCGCGGGTGGCCGCCCTGAAGAAACAGCTTTCCGGGCCGGGCCGGGCCGTAGTGGTCGTCCTCCCCGGCGACTTCCTCTCCCCCTCCGTCGCGTCCAGCATCTTCAAGGGCAAGCAGATGGTGGACGCGCTCAACGCCATGGGCCTCGACATCGCCACGCTGGGCAACCATGAGTTCGATTTCGGCGTGGACGTGATGAAGGAGCGGATGAGGGAGGCGAAATGGACGTGGGTCGTCACCAACGTCCTCGACGAAGCCACGGGGAAGCCCGTCGGCGGGGCCGCGCCGTACCTCGTCCGCGAGTACGGCCCGCTCAAGGTCGGCTACCTTGGCCTCTGCCTCACCGGCGAGGAGATCAGCAGGGACAAGCGGGTGGGGCTGAAGTTCACCGACCCGTTCGAGGCGGCGGCGAACTACATCCCCATTCTCAAGCGCGAAGGCGCGAACGTCATCGTCGCGATCACCCACCTCGACTACGCCGATGACCGCCGCCTCGCCGAGCGGTTCCCGGAGATCGACCTGATCCTCGGCGGTCACGAACACTTCCCCATCACCTCGATCACGAACCGAACGCTCATCACCAAGGCGGGCTCCGACGCGCGCTACGTCGCCCGGATCGATCTCAACCGCACCGGCCCGAACGCTTCTCTCGAACGGCATTACGAGCTGCTCCCCATCACCGATGCCCTCCCGGACGACCCCGACACCGCGAAGGTCGTGGCGAGTTACGAAGAGAAGCTGAGCAAGGAGCTCGACCTGGCGGTGGGGACCACGAAGACCCCGCTCAACGCTGTAGCGGAATCCGTCCGGTCGCAGGAGAGCAACCTGGGCGGGCTCATGGCCGACGCCATGCGCGCGAACGTGAATGCCGATCTCGCGATCATGAACGCGGGGAGCATCCGGAGCAACCGGGTCTACCCGCCCGGCACGCTCACCCGGCGGGACATCCTCGCCATGCACCCGTTCGGGGGAATCGTCACGGCCGTGGAGGCCACCGGCGCGACGGTGAAGGCCGCGCTGGAGCACGGCGTAAGCCGCCTCGGCGAGAGCGTGGGCCGGTTTCCCCAGGTCTCCGGCGTCGCGTTCCGGGTGGATCCGTCCGCACCGGCGGGAAACCGGGTGCGCGACGTTCGGGTGAACGGCCAGCCCCTCGACCCGAACCGGACCTACAAGGTGGCCCTGACGGATTACATGCTCAAGGGCGGCGACGGCTACACGATGTTCGAGGGCGGTAAAGTGCAGGTGGGACCGGAGCAGGGCGACCTCATCATCACGAGCGTGGAGAACCTCGTCCGCGCCCGGAAGGAGATCGCGCCGCAGGTGGAGGGCCGGATCGCCTTTGCCGGGGCGGTGGAGCCGAAGGCCGCCAAACGGCCCGTGATCCTCGACACCGACATGGGGATCGACAGCGTCATCGGGATGCTCTACCTCCTCAAAGCGCCGGAGGTGGACGTGCAGGCCATCACCGTCTCCCACGGGATCGCGGACGTGAAGGCCGGGGCGCAGAACGCCCTCCGCATCCTGGAGCTGACGGGCAACAAGACGATCCCCGTCGCGGTCGGCCCGCCGAAGCCGCTGGTGGGGGCGCGGGAGTTCCCCTCCTTCTGGAAGGAGCAGGCGAACACCCTTGGCGGCGCGAAGCTGCCCCCGACCACCTCCCGCCTTAGGAACGAGTCCGCGCCCGACCTGATCCTTGAAACGCTGGCGAAGAGCAGCGATCCCGTGACCCTCGTGGCGATGGGGCCGCTCACCAACCTCGCCCTCGCGCTGCAGAAACAACCCGACGCCGTGAAGAAGATCCGGGAAGTGATCGTCATGGGCGGCGCGGTGAAAGTCCCCGGCAACGTGGACAAGCCGTTCGTGGGGATCCGGAACAGCGCGGCGGAATGGAACTTCTACCTCGACCCGCAGGCGGCGCAGGCCGTCTTCCAATCCGGAGCGCCGATCCGCCTGCTCCCACTCGACGCTTCCGGCTCGATCCCGGTGACGCCGGAGTTCGTGGAGCGGATCCGCAAGGCCCCCCGCGATCAAACGTCGAACCTACTCCTGGCGCTCCTCGACGCGGTGGAGGACAGCATCACCGGCGGGTTCTACTACTTCTGGGACGCGCTGGCGGCGGTGGTGGCCGCGCGGCCCGACGTGATCGGCAGCCACGAGGCCCGGCTGGAGGTCGTCACAACGGACGGCCCGGCGCTGGGGCAGACGAAGGAAGTCGCCGAGGGCGGGACGCGGGTGCGGGTCGGGGAGGAGATCAACCGCGAAGCCTTTGAAGAGGACCTGCTGAAAACGATCCTGCAATAAAAAACACTTACCGCAGAGACGCGGAGGCGCAGAGAACCCCTAACTTCTGAGGGGGTGAAAAGGTGAAGAGGTGATTGGGTGAGGGGGTTCAAGGGTTATCCGCGTGTAACGGCGTGTATCTGCGGTTCATTAGAGCTTTATCTGTGTTCTTCCACGTCTATTGGAAGTACGGAGAAGGTTCACCCTGTCACCTCTTCACCTTTTCACCCCCTCAGAAGTTAGGGGTTCTCTGCGCCTCCGCGTCTCTGCGGTGAATAAAAGATGAGAAAGGTTGAGAACGATGGGATTATTCTCGAAAATGGGCGCGGCGGTCGGGGTGGGGGCGGCCAGCGTGGACATCAGCATTCCCCACAGCGAATACCACTGGAGCGACACGATCCAGGGCACCCTCTTCGTCAAGGGCGGCACCACCGACCAGACCGCTTCCGAAATCAAGGTGAGCGTGCTGGAGGAGTGGGAGACCCGCGACAGCGAAGGAGACTCCGATTACCACCAGGAGCGCCACAACGAGCGGACCGTGGCGCGCGACGTGAGCATCCCGGCGGGAACGACCCAGGAGATCCCCTTCGAGGTGACCGTCCCCCACGCCGAGAATTTCGGTCACGATTGGTCGGTGAGTTCCCGTATCTGCGTGGCCCGCGCGGCGGACCGCCATGACAAGGTGCGCTTCAAGATGCTACCTCCGGTCGCGATCATGCGGGCGGCGGACGCGCTGAAGGCCATCGCCCCGTTTAAGCCGAAGCACTACATCAATAACAAGGGTACGGTCCATTACGACTTCGCCCCGCCGGAGGATAAAAAGGACACGCTCGACGGAGTCCTGCTGATGCTCCGCGAGGACGGGGACCAGGTGACGGGCGTCTTCGAGATCAACCCGCAGGAGCAGTCCATCGCCGACCGGTTGAAGGCGCTGATGAAGAAGGACCGCGTGAAGCACGACGTGAGCTTCGACCGGAACGCGCTGCTCGAAGCTCCGGAAGGCGAGCCCCCCGTCGAGGTGGTCGAGAAGATGCGCGAGCTGCTCCAGCCCTATCTTTAGGAAATTGGGGAGTTGGGGAGTCGGGAAATTGGGGAGTTGGGTATCTCCGTTCTGTTCATCTCTGGCTTCGGAGTGCAGTCTACCCATCCCGATGCCGGTGGTCCCATTAACCCCCAATTTCCCGACTCCCCAACTCCCCAATTTCCCAACGCAGGAGTACGGCATGACCGAAAACCTTTCCCGCACCTACCGCCTGGGCATGATCGGTTACGGCGATTACGCCACGTTCCTCATCCAAACCTGGCGTTCGCTGCCGAAGGTGGAGATCGCCGCGATTGCCGGGCGGACGGAGGACGCGGTGAAGCAATCGGCGGAGGAGTTGGGCATCCCCAAATGCTACTCCGGTGAGGATTCGGCTGAGGAGTTGATCGCCGATCCCGATCTCGATATCGTGGTGATTGCGACTCCGCCGTTCACTCATGCCGAGATGGCGGAGCGGGCCCTCCGGGCGGGGAAACACGTCCTCTGCGAGAAGCCCCTGGCGATAACGGCGGACGATGCCGGGCGGGTGTGCCGGGCCGTTAAAGAGACGGGGAACCGGCTCGCGATGGGGTTCGTGCTGCGCTACGACCCTCTCTTCGACCGGCTGAAGCGGCTCGTGGACGAGCGAGTCTTCGGGGAGCTGCACCGGATCGACTTCCAGAACTTCGCGGGGGATGAGGCCCTGCCGCCGGATCACTGGTTCTGGGACGTGTCAAAAAGCGGGGGCATCCTCGTCGAGCACGGGGTCCACTTCTTTGACATCTATACATGGCTCCTCGGCAGTGAGCCTCGTCGGATCACCGGCCATCGCACCGTTCGCCCCGGCACCGCGCAGGAAGACCGCGTCATGGCGACGGTGGAGTACGAGAACGGCGCGCTCGCGTCGTTCTACCACGCCTTCGACAAGCCCTCGCGGCTGGAGAAGACGACGGCGCGCCTCGCGTTCGACCGGGGATACATGGAGGTGGACGGATGGATCGCACTGACCCTCGAATTCGATGCGGCGCTGGAGCCGGGCGACCGCGATCGACTCGGCGAGATCCTCCCCGGCTGGGTGCAGCAGGACGTGAAGCGATATGCGGAGGCGGAGCGCCCCGCGCGCGGCGGCGGGAACGATTATTTACTGGAAGAACGAGTGAAGGGCTGCTGGACCCTGAGCGAGGACAAGCAGGCCGTGTATGAAGACTGCGCCCGCCGGGAGTTGGCCGACCTCCTCCAAGGAATCGATGACCCCAGCCATGCGATTCAGGCGGATGTGGAAGCCGGGCTGCGGAGCGTACGGATCGCGACGGCGGTCCCCCCTCCGGATACAGGTGAGTAATACCCCATGCAAAAAGTAATGAGCCCCTTGACGTCTGACAAGCTTGAGTTCTCTGTCGGGATTCAGGGGTGTCGGCGAAGGCCGACACTGGGTCGAAGGCCACTCAGCGGAGGACTTATGAACTTTGCTTAATTAAAATGGTCAGAGTTGAGCGTGGCGTGACCGCATTATTTAAGCAAAAACCATCAGTCCCACCGCTCATGGGCACTTGGCGCACTGCTCATCGTGTACAAGTAAACGAGCGTGCAATCAGAAGCAGGCCATTTCCCTTCCTAATAGCAGCTATTATTCATCGATCCGTTCACGCACAGGAGCCTTCTGCGCCCGCGTGAACAGCTCCTCCCACTCCTTCGAGCCGTCATCCTCGGTGACGTGCAGCCGTACGCCGCGCTCGTCCACCGGCTCGTTCCCCCGCCCGAACTCCCGCCACATGTCCCAGATATCGGCGTAATGCGTCACCCGGCCTCCCGTCCACTTCACCGAGAGCAGCAGCCGGGGTTTCGGGTGCTCGTACGGCTCCTCCATCCGGTACCGCTCCAGCGCGTCTTCGTCCACCTCCACCCCCAGGCCGGGTCCCTCCGGCACGCGGATGTACCCTCCTTCCACCTTCAGCGGCTCTTTCAGGAGCTTCTCCGGATACATATTCATGCAGGTGACGGCGGGCCACTGTGCCATCGTCAGTACGACTCCTAGATGCATCGCGTGGGCGGTCGTCAGGCCGGTCCCCACGAGCTGGATGAAAAACGGTTTCTTCGCCTCCGCTGCGAGGGTTCCCTGCCGGAGCATGTTCGCCACGCCGCAGGCGCACACGAACCCGTCGCAGACCTCCTCCCGCACGGCGGTCATGAACGGCGGCTCGCCGAAGTGCATCGCGATGGGAGTCTGCACTTGCTGCCGGATCTTCCGGCTCCCCTCGATGTCGCCCTGGGGGATCGGCGTCTCGAAGATCGCCACCCAGGGGTATCGCCGCTCGATCTCCTTCAGGATCGGTATGGCGTGGCCCGCGTTGAGGAGAAAGGCGTTCGCGTCGCTGTCGAACCGGAAGTGCGGCGGCACGAACGCGTTCAGCGCATCGAGCTGCTCCAGGATGTCGAACCAGGGGCGGTGCTTCGTCTTGAACGCCGTGTACCCCTCCGCGAGCGCGTCTTTCACCTCGCTCACCCACGCTTCGGCGGACATATCGATGGCCCACCACGCGATGGGGCAATAGTCCCGCACCTTGCGGCCCATCAGCGCGTGGCTGGGGACTCCCATCGCTTTCCCGGCGAGGTCGTAGACCGCCATCTGGAGCCCCGCGCCGAGCGTGTCGTCGCCCAGCAGGCTCGCCGGATTCTCCCCGATCACCCGGTTCGCCGCCGCCTCCGACACGCGCCCCCAGGTGTAGTGCGGCAGCGTCTCGCCGTAGCCCACCAGGTCGGAGTTGGTGAGGACCCGGCATACTTCCACGATGCTCCAGTTATACACCTCGCGGGCGGTCCACTGCTTCGGGACCGGATGGAACGGGAGGTTCAGCGTGATCCGCTCGACGGCGGTGATCTGTAGAGGCATGGCGTTCCTTTATTCGGGGATCAGGGATCAGGGGTCGGTGGCCCTCATCCCCGCGCTACGCGCTGGCCCTCTCCCAATGCTGGGAGAGGGGTCTGAATGTACCACTTTACGGGTCGGACTGCACTTTTGCTGTGAGGGGTGACTGATGAGTTCATCATTTCATGAGATCTGGTCGCTCTCACCCGGTACATCGGTGGCATTTTATCCTTTGAATCCGAAGCCGGAACGTCCCTCATCCGATCCCCTCTCCCAGCATTGGGAGAGGGCCAGCGCGTAGCGCGGGGGTGAGG
>JAHWJO010000254.1 GCA_019348365.1 Armatimonadota bacterium
GCCGTTCTCGACGCAAGCGCCGGAGGTCAGCGCCGCGCTGAAGGAGAGCGGCGGGCGGGTCAAGGTTGCGATTGTGATGTTAAAAGCGGGAGTGAGCGCGGAAGAGGCCGCCGCGCGATTGGAACGCCAAGAAGGATTCGTTCGTCGCGCTCTGGAAAGAGACGGATCGACAATCCAGAAGAAATCCTGATGATATTCCAAGCATCTAATTCTCCTACAGGTCTCCGGATCGCCTCAATAGAAATGGACCGGGGCTTGACATCCAAGCAGACTAGCCTTTATCGTGGCTGTGGGCCATGTAGAAGGGCTCGCCTTTTATCATGTTATCCCGAAGGAAAGTGAGATTCTGCCGAGGTCCGGTTTCCCCGGATCTTTCCTCCCTGACACTCCTCGAATCCGAGTTTTGAATCCAGGTACTGATGATTTCTGAATCCCTGCGCCCGTCGCCCCTGCCTCCCCGACGCCTGAATCCGCTCCACTGGCTGCTCGTCCTGGGAGCCCTTGCCCTGTTGGGCGCCTCCTTCTTCGCGCTGGATATTCCGGGCGTGGTGATTCTGGCGTTGGGACTCGGGATAGCGGTGGCGTGCGTGCAGCGCTTCGTGACGTCGTTCGCGCTCTTCCTCGGCCTCTCGCTTTCACTGAGTTACGATCTGCTGCTCAACCTCCGGCCCACCATCGGAGGTTCGACTCTCATGGTCAACGCCCTGGACTTCGCGGCGCTCCTGGTGCTGATATCCGTTCTCCTCAGTCTGATTGACCGGCATGAGAGCCTGGCCCTCCCGAGGCATCTGTTCATCCCCTACACGGTCTTTGCCCTGATCACCGTCTTCGGGCTGGCGTACGGCATCCTCGCGAACAGCGGCTCCTTCACGACCTTTCTCAAGGACGTTCGCATCTTCTTCGCCCTCCACATTTGCATCCTGGGATTGGCCTGGATGGTCCGACATCCGAAGCAATTGCGCATGATCGCCTCCGTCCTGGTCCTGGCGGGATTTCTCTGCGCGATGCAGCAGATCGGGCGGTTGATCATCGGGGGGACCTCGGGGGGATTCGGCGCCGTCCGGGACCCGACGCTCCCCTCCCCGATCCTGGTCGTGGCGGTGATGTTCATCTGGAGCTACCGCTTTCATGGCTTACAGCTGACCCCGCGCAACACCTATCCTTTCGTGCTCACCCTCATTCTGTTCGCGCTGCTCATCACGTTCACGCGCAGCGTCTGGGCGATGATGATCGTGGCCTACGCGCTCGGCCTTCATTCCATGGGCGGCCGCCAGCGGGCGCGTTCCCTTTTTGCAGCGATGGGCATGTTCGTGCTCATCGTCTTCGTCGTGCCGTTCGTGCTGGATCTGGCGGCGCACGGGATGAGCCTGCAAAGCCTGATGGAAGCCCGCCTCGAACATATCATGGGGAAGAACGACTTCGCCCGCGAGTCCCGCATCATCACGACGGTGGATGCCTGGTTCGATTACCTCCAGAGCCCGATCTGGGGCTTCGGCCTCGGCTATCCGATCATGGTTTACACCCTGGAGGATCAGGCGGTCGTGGAAGCGGAAGCGCTGCACAATTCCTATCTCTACTACGGCATCAAGATCGGCGGGGTCGGCCTCCTGGTGCTCGCCTGGCTCATCTTCGCTGCCGTTCGCCGGGCGGTCCAAACGGCGAGAACGCCGGCCACCACCCCGGAGCAGCGGGAGGTCCGGGCGTTCGCGCAGGCCCTGTTCACTACCGCCATCCCATTCGTGCTCCTCGGCCCCTTCTCGGGCAACCTGAACTATATCGTGTTCATGCCGCTCCTGGGGCTGATCATCGGGATCCCCTGGGACCGCATCGAAGCCTCCGTCCCCCCCTCCCCGGCTCCCCAACCGGAATCCGGAACCCCCGAACGTGCTCCTGCCGGTCTTCCTCTTTAGCCTTCTGATCGCGGCTTCGGCGGGATTGGGCGGGGCCGCCCTGGGGCTCCTCCGGCACCGGAGCCGCCGTCCGGGCGAAGCCGCCCTGCTCTCCCTCTCGCTCGGGCTGGCGCTGTACGGCCTCCTCTTCTTCGTTACGGGGTTCATGGGGGCGTGGACTCCGCTCGGGGCGTGGCTGCTTCTGCTGCCCGGAATCCTGGCGCTGGGGTTCGCGGGGTACCGGAATCGCGCCGCCACTCCCCAAGCCCTGAACGATGCCCGGCGGACCTTCGGCTCGCTGACGGGGTGGGGGAAGGGGGGAGTCCTGCTGCTGCTGCTGCTCTTTGCGGCGCAGTTCCTGGCGACTCTGGCCCCCCCCACGGCCGTCGACGCGCTGGTCTACCATCTCACGCTGCCGAAGCTGTACGCCCAGGCCGGGGGGTGGATCTACCGCCCCGACATGTTCTTTGCGGATAACCCTTCGGCCACCCAGATGCTGTATCTGGCGTGTCGTCTGATTGGGGGGGCGGATGCGGCCCCTCTGGTCCACTGGTTCTACGGCGTGCTGGTCGCGTCCGCCCTGTACCTTTTCGTGCGGGAGCTCTTCCCGGAGCTGAACCGCTCTTACGGCATCCTCGCCGTCCTGCTCGTCGTCTCGATGCCCCTGTATACGTTCGAGGCGATCAGCGCCTTCGTTGACCTCGCCACCACCCATTACACGCTCCTGGCGTTCTGGCTCGGCTCGCGCGCCCTGAAGTGGGGCGACGCTCCTTCGGCGTGGGTGGCGGGGTTGAGCGCCGGGGCCGCCGCCGCATCGAAGATCGTTGGCGTGGGAGCATGGCCCGCCCTCGGCCTGATGGCGCTCCTCACGCCGGGGTTCCGCCGGAATGCCCGCCTCCTGGCCCCGATGGCCCTCGGCGCGCTGGCCCTCTCCGCGCCCTGGTTCGTCAAAGCGTGGGCCTTTACCGGAAACCCGATCTGGCCGCTCCAGTACCCGCTGTGGGGGGGGCGCTACTGGAACGCCGAAGTGGGCCGCCTGTTCGAGACGAGGATGCGGCAGAATTTCGGCGTGGGGCACGGCCCCCTCGATTTCCTGCGGCTGCCGTGGGACCTGACGGTCCGCTCGGGACGGTTTGAAGCCCCCAACGGCCTGAGCCTGTTCCTCCTCCCCTGCCTGTTCCTCCCCCTGGCCCTCGACCGCCGGCGGCGGGGCCTCTGGGCGGCGCTGCTCGCGTACCTCCTCCTCTGGTTCTTCGCGATCTCGCAGCAGGGGCGTTTCCTCCTCACGATTCTCCCGCTCTGGGCGGCGCTGGTCACGCTGGGAGTCGCCCGTTTCTGTAGCGACGCACCGACCCGCGTCGGACCGGACCGGGACCGGAAGGAGAACGAACCTGACACCCCCCCTTCCGATAATGATGTCACCCCGATTCTCCGACTCCTGGGGCGGATTCCGGGCGGATTGCGGCGCGGGGCGGCGTGGATCGCCGTCGGCGGCACGATCCTGGTGGGGACGGCCGGCTCGCTGTACTACTGCGGCCTCGCGATCCCCGTTGCCGTGGGCCTTCAAAGCCGCGAATCGTATTTCGAGCGCGCCTATCCCTATTACGACGAGGTCGTGTACATCAACCGCCACCTGCCTCCCGATGCGAAGCTCCTCATCACCGACCCGCGCGGCGGCTACTATCTGGAGCGCCCCTTCGTCCGCACCGGCATCTACCAGGCGTACCTCGATTACGGCGCGATGCGGACCCCGGACGACCTCCTCCGGCGGCTCCGGCAACTGGGCGTCACCCACGTCTGGAATCTGGAGATCGCCTTCTCCGACCCGGCGCTGATCCCGCCCCGCACCCCCCTGGAACGGCACATGGATGCGATCACGCGCGGGGCGGAAGAACAGATGACCCTCCTCCGCCGAAAGCGGGAGCAGAACTCCCTGCGGCGGAGCGGCCGGGGTCCGACGGTGATCGGGGACAGCCGCCTGTACGCCCTCCCCGGCCTTTTCAGCAACAGTACCGCCACAGGAAGGAGTCCGGGGCGCAACTAAGGAATAAACCCGGTGTATCCCCACGTGAAGGGGAGGACACTTGCGGGTGCTTGCGCCGAAGACTTGCGTGTGAAATAATAGCTTGCGTAATCCCGCTCACCTTTCTCAATGGTTCTTAATGGTTCCGTATCGTTTCCTGGAGTTTAGAGATGTCTTTTACCGGATCGGATTCTTCCACCCCTGAAGCGCTGATCGAAGAGACGCAGAAGATCAGCCACACCCCGGGCGAAGCCTCCGCCATCTCTACGGCCACCCATCAGCGCCTGCGGCTGGCCCTGGCCGTCGACCTCCTGCTGCTTTCGGAGATCCCGCTGTCCCAGGCCGCGGAAGTCGCCGGGATGGAGCCGCACGAGCTCGCCCTCGCGCTCCACGAGCGGGGAATCCCCGCCGAACGGTACCTGGGCCGCCAGGAGATCGAAACCGGGTCGCTCGACCGCAGCGGCATCGATGCGCTGAAGCTCACCGTCGTCATGCCGTGCTACAACGAGAAGAACACGCTCAAAACCATCCTCGCGCGGGTGCGTGAGGTGGAGATCCCCAAAGAGATCATCATCGTCGACGACTGCTCGAAAGACGGGACTCGGGACCTCCTGAAGAATGAGATCGAGGGCCGGTACGACGACGTGAAAGTCGTTTATCACGAGAAGAACCAGGGCAAGGGCGCGGCGCTCCGCACCGGGTTCCAACACGCCACCGGCAACGTCATCCTCGTCCAGGATGCGGACCTGGAGTACAACCCGCAGGAGTACTACCGGCTCGTCCAGCCCATCCTCGAAGGGCGGGCGGATGTCGTGTACGGCTCCCGGTTCGCCGGAGGCAACCACCGGGTTCACCTCTACTGGCATGCCGTGGGAAATCACTTCCTCACCACGCTCTCCAACATGTTCACCAACCTGAACCTGACCGACATGGAGACGTGCTACAAGGTGTTCCGCGCCGAAGTGCTTCAGGGCATGGCGCTGCAGCAGAACCGCTTCGGGTTCGAGCCAGAGATCACCGCGAAGATCGCCAAAAAGCGCGTCCGGGTCTATGAAATCCCCATCAGCTACCACGGGCGGGACTACGCGGAAGGCAAGAAGATCGGCTGGAAGGACGGCTTCCAGGCCCTCTGGTGCATCGTCAAGTACCGGTTTACGGGATAGTGAAGTAACGCAAGCCGCCGGAAGGGAATTCGTGTCGTTGTTCACCGTTTCACGTCAAAAGCACCGCCTTCCGGACGAAGCCCCCGGCCCTCTCCCCACCCGGAGAACTCCAGCCGTACCCCGCTATCGCCTCTGGCTGGCGGTCGCGGTGATCGGCGGATTCCTGTTCAAGCTCCTCTCGCTCCTGTTCATCGCGCATGACCTCCGGGGCTACGGCCTGGAACCCATGGGTTGGGATTCCCCCTCTTACTACGAGCCCGCGATGACCCTGGCGCGGTCGTTCACGTTCCACTCGGAGGTGCGGACCCCCGGCTATCCCGCCTTCCTCGCCCTGATCTACGCCCTCACCCGCGATCCCAATCCGGTCTCCACCCTCAACCTCTCCGCCGTCTTTATCGCCCAGTCCCTCCTCCTCTCTCTCGGCTGCCTCCCGATTGCGGGGGCCGTCCGGCGTTTGACCGGCAACGAGCGGCTGGCGGTGGGGGGCGCCTTCCTCTGGGCCTTCAACAACTCCGCCCGGTACTACGCGAACATCATCCTCACCGAAGCCTGGGCCACGTTCCTGGCCTGCCTCTGGGTCTACGCCCTCGTGCGGATCTATACCGAAGCGAAGACGCACCGGGAACTCCCTCGCACGAAGGGCGAGCCTTCCGTGGTCCTCTGGTACGGCCTCTGCGGGCTGTTGATGTTCCTTCTGACGCTGGTCCGGCCCTCCGCATCGCTTTTGGCCGTCCCGGTTGCGCTGGGCCTGTTCCTCCACGCGTACTTCCTCCGGGGGGAGCGAAGCCCTCGCCGCTACCTCTCGCTGGTGGCGCTGGCGCTCGTCCTGCCGCTTTCCAGCCAGTGGGCGTGGGCCACCCGGAACGCCGTTGTGGAGGGGAAGCGGTACTACTGCCGCCTCTCCGCCTTCGGGATCTACGCCTTCGGGGTCGCCCTCCCCTACGACATGAGCCGGGGGATCTCCGCCGAAGCATCCCACACCCGGTCGTGGGACGAGTTCTTCCGGCTGCTGGACAAGACCTCCCCGGAGGAGATGGACCGGATGTACAAAGAGCGCACCCTCGCCGCGCTGAAAGAACGCCCGGCCCCCATCGCCGCTTACCTGGCGAAAAGCTCCCTTTTTCTCTTCCTCCCCACCCTCAACAAGCCGCAGGGGAAACACCAGTACCGGGATACCGTCCGGCCCGCCTTCTGGAAGCGCCTCGCGTGGAAGGACCGGGCGCTCTACGCCTTCTATCTGATGAACAGCGCCGTGGAGATGCTCTTCATTATTGGGATCACGGGTCTGATCGCGGGGGGAATTCTTCTCCTCCGACGGTTGCCCCGCTTACCGCAACAGGGTTTCATGCTCGCCACCGCGCTCGTGCTCCTGTACTGGATTCCGATCCACGCCGTTTCGAGCCGGTACGCCGCGCCGGGGAGATTTCTTCTGCCCGTTGTGCCGATGATGATCGTCGCCGCCGCGGTCGTCCTGGCCGAGTGGAAGACGTTGCGAAAGGGTTAAACCTCTCCCCCGGCCCCTCCCCGACACGGGGAGGGGAGCCGGACACGTCAGGCGATCTCTTCGGATCTCATGGGTAGAGGACGGTACCAATCCCAATAGACATTCAAAAAGGACGGTATCGACTCCATAGAGCCCCTCCGTTTGGAGATGTGCCAGGATCGCACTCCTTCCATCGGAGAGAGGAGTGACAGCTTCGGCTCCCCTCCCCGTGTCGGGGAGGGGCCGGGGGAGAGGTCGACCCTCTTCCGCCCAGGGTAATTTCATTACTCGAAGGAGAGAGGAGTAAAAGGGCAAAGAAGAAG
>JAHWJO010000017.1 GCA_019348365.1 Armatimonadota bacterium
CCAGTTTAGCCTCGGAAGGGAGTTCCTTCAAAACTTTAGTGGTGATATACTAGCCCTTCTTGTTTATCGCTGAATGACTTCCCGAGAGAGCCCATAGAAATTATGCAAGGCCCTGATGCTAAACTGATCTGGCAACACCCCAGTTAATCCTCCGGTTGGGTCTCATCTTCGGTCTATGAAAATAGCGATCAAGGTAAAGCTGGGCAAACTTTCATTGACTCAACCGTTTAAAATCCTCATTCCACAGCAACCCCAAGTCAATGGAATTGAAGTACTGGACATCACTTTTGAACACACCTCCGTCATAGCCGAACTGCCCTTCCATCACCGAGATCCCATTGATCGAATGCTTAGAGCTCAGTGCCTCGTGGAAGAATTCCCTCTGGTGAGTGCGGATTCCATTTTAGACCGATACAATATCCAGCGACTGTGGTAATAGGATAGATTCATTCTCACAATCAATTCAGTTAGACCGATCCTATTTTAGATTCTAGATGGAGGCTTCATTTGACTACACTCGCACAGGATTTAGTATCCGGCTACCAATATCTCCCCGCCGTCGAGGACTTCGACCCTGAGATCGCGGAGGCCCTCCGCAACGAGGAGGAGCGCCAGCGCGAAGGGCTGGAGCTGATCGCTTCGGAGAACTACGTGAGCCAGGCCATTCTTCAGGCCGTCGGCTCCGTCATGACCAACAAGTACGCCGAGGGCTACCCCGGCAAGCGGTACTACGGCGGCTGCGAGTGCGTGGATGTGGCCGAGAACATCGCCATCGAGCGGGCGAAGCGTCTCTTCGGAGCGGAACACGCGAACGTCCAGCCCCATTCCGGCTCTCAGGCGAACATGGCGGTCTATTTCACCTTCATTGAGCCGGGCGACACCGTCATGGGGATGAACCTCTCGCACGGGGGGCACCTCACGCACGGATCGCCGGTGAACTTCTCCGGGCAGCTCTACAACTTCGTGCCCTACGGCGTGGACCCTGAGACCGAACTTCTCGATTACGATCAGATCGCCGACAAGGCGAAAGAGGTCCGCCCGAAGATGATCACCGTGGGCGCGAGCGCCTACTCCCGCGCCATCGACTACCGGAAGTTCCGGGAGATCGCCGATTCGGTGGGGGCGTTCCTCTTCGCCGACATCGCGCATCCGGCGGGGATCATCGCCAAGGGGCTGCTGCCCACCCCGATCCCCCACTGCCACGTCGTCACCACCACCACCCACAAGACCCTGCGTGGCCCGCGCGGCGGCCTCATCCTGATGGGACAGGACTACGAGAACCCGTTCGGGAAGACGGCGGCGAAGTCCGGGCGCGTCCGGATGATGAGCGAGCTGCTCGATGCGACGGTGATCCCCGGCGTGCAGGGCGGCCCCCTCATGCACGTCATCGCGGCGAAGGCGGTCTGCTTCAAGGAGGCCCTTCAGGACCGGTTCACCGAGTACCAGCAGCAGGTCGTCAGCAACGCGAAGGCCCTCGCGCAGGGGCTGACCGACCGGGGCTACAAGATCGTCTCCGGCGGCACCGACAACCACCTCATGCTGATGAACCTGACGAACAAAGAGGTTACGGGCAAGGCGGCGGAGCTTGCGCTGGGCGCGGCGAACATCACGGTCAATAAGAACATGGTCCCGTTCGACGAGCGCGGCCCGCTGGTGACGAGCGGCATCCGGGTCGGCACGCCGGCCGTGACCACGCGCGGGATGAAGGAGGCCGAAATGGCCGAGATCGCCCGGCTGATCGACGAGAGTATCCAGGCGCAGGGCGATGAGTCTCGGCAGCAGCGCCTGCGCGGCGAAGTGCGGGAATTGTGCTCCGGCTTCCCACTCTTCGCGTGGTAGGGTGTAGGTGTGGGGGAGGGATATTTCCATTCAGAAAGGTCCGTCTCCCATCACTCCTTCAGGGCTCAGGGTCTCCCATTGCTTGCCCCCTTTGTTTATCTGATCGGAGTTGGACAGCTCAGGGGAACCGTAATGACTGCTCTTTGCAGAGCTTTCGGTGATCTGCCATTTTCGGCAGCGCAGCGATCCCAGGATACCGATCCGCATGGCTTCTCTCGATCCCGATCTCCGTCGCCGCCTGCGCTCCGTCCGCCTCCTCGTCTTCGACGTGGACGGCGTGCTGACGGATGGGCGGCTGATCCTTTCCTCCTCCGGCGAGGAATCGAAACGGTTCCACATCCGCGACGGCCTGGGGATCGTCCTAGCGCAGAAGAGCGGCCTTCACGTCGCGCTGATGAGCGGGCGCGCCTCCGCCGCCGTGGACCGTCGCGCGAAGGAGCTTGGCATCCGGAGTACGCTGGTGGTCTCCAACGCGCGGGACAAAGGGCGCGCTATGAAAGAGCTCAAGCTGCGCCTCGATCTCCCAACGCAGATGGTCGCGTTCGTCGGGGACGACATCAACGACCTCCCCGCCTTCGAGGAGGCGGGCCTGGCGGTGGCGGTGGCGGATGCCGCGCCGGAGGTCGCCGCCCGCGCCCACCTCGTCACCATGGCGCGAGGGGGCGAGGGAGCCGCGCGCGAGATCGTCGAAGTCCTCCTCCGCGAGCAGGGCCGATGGGACGAAGCGGTCCGGAACTACCTCCAATTTCTCCGCGAAGATCCCGACGGAACGCATACCCCCACCCCGCAGTGAAGCGGGTATTGAGTGTTGAGAGCTCACTTATAAACTCAACACGTAATGCCCAACACCCAATACCCAAAGCCCTATGCTCGTTACCCTCCTCCAGACCTCGGACCTGCACGGCAAGCTGCCCCCCGAATCGGCGGCGCGGCTGGCGTCGCTGAAGGCCGAAGCCGGGGTCGATTTCCTCGTCGATTCGGGGGACGTGGTGGGCGCAGGGAACCTCGGCTACCGCCCCCACGAGCCGGTCTGGGAGACGTTCAATCCGCTGGGCTACACGGCGATGGCGGTGGGGAACCGGGACGCACACCTCTGGCGGTCAGTCTTCGAGAAGAAGGTCGCGCCCGCCGCGTGCCCCGTACTCTGCGCCAACCTGGAGGTCCGAGCGGGGCGGAACCCGACTCGGAGTCACCTCATCCGAGAGACGGCAGAGGGCGTGCGGGTGGCCTTCTTCGGACTGACGGTCCCGATGATCACCCGCGAGATGGGGAGCCGCCACCTGAGCGACCTGCTCTTCCACCCGCCGCGCGACGTGGCGAAGGAGTGGGTCCCCCGCCTCCGCAAAGAAGCCGATCTGGTCGTGTTGCTCAGCCATCTGGGGCTGCGGGAAGATCACCGACTGGCGAAGGCGGTGCCGGGAATCGATCTGATCCTCGGCGGGCACAGCCACATCGAGCTGCACCGGCCCGACCGGGAGGGGGAGACGGCCATCTGCCAGCCGGGCGGGTTCGGGCGGTACGCCACTCTGGTCCGCTGCGACCGGGAGGGGCGGGAAGGCCCGTGGAACATCACCGGGCATCTGGAGTCATTGAAGTAGGGCAGGAGTGCTGCCTGCCACCCTGCCGTCACCACCCTCGCCCTTTATTTGCCTCTCAAGTTCCTGAGAGAGTGGATCATCCGGTTCCTCCTCAATGATCGCTCAAGTCCTGCTTATCATCCCGATCCTCGCTATTCTCCTCTCCGTCTGTGGGCCGCCGACTCGCTGGGAGCGGACCCATGCCTCTCTGGGGGAGCGGCTGTTGTTCCGCGCCGCCCTGGGGATGGGGATCCTGTCGTACCTGATCCTTGGGCTGGGGCTGCTGGGATTCCTGAATCGCACCGCTCTGGGTATTCTAACGGCGGTACTATTTTTTGCGGCGATGCCAGGGAGTCGGGCGCTTGGTCTTGAGCTGCGGCGGAAGCGGGACGGGCATGAGGATCGGCCTCCGGCGGATCGGAGATCCGATGCTCTCTCGCGGGAAAGGGGGGAAGCGGATCTCCCGGAACCCTCCCCCGACTCGTGGATACAGGCGGCGCTGGCCGTAGGGATCGGCATCCTGGCGCTGCTCATGCTCTTCGGCGCGGCGAGCCCGCCCACGGGCGCGGATTGGGACGGCCTTTCCTACCACCTCGCCGACCCGAAGCTCTTCCTCCAGGCGGGGCGGATCGTTCCCCTGCCGTGGGAGCATCACTCTAACTTCCCGTTCCTGGTGCAGATGCTGTTCACCTACGGGCTCGCGTTCGACTCTGTCGCGCTCGCCAAGGGCTTCCACCTCGCCATGGGATTCCTGACGGCGGGAGCCCTGACGACGGCCTACCTCCGCCTCTCCCGGAGCGATCCAAAGGATGTCGAAGCGCCGGCGAGCCGCGCCCGACATGGTTTGCTGACCCTCCTCCCCGCCGCCCTGTTCCTCGGCGCGCCGCACGTCTTCTGGGAGGCCACCGTCGCCTATGTGGACCTGGGCGCGACGCTCTACGCCTTCCTCGCCGTTTACGCCTTCACCCTCGCGATGGAGGAGCGGAATCCCCCTGAAGTGAGGGGAGATTGTGAAGAGCACGAAGATGCAGAAACCTTTTCTCGCCGCCCGATCTGGCTGCTGATCGCCGGGGTGATGACCGGGTTCGCCCTCGGCAGCAAGACCACCAACGGCATCTTCCTGATCCTGCTCTCCCTCTGGTGGCTTTGGCGGCGGTGGGACCGCTCCTTCCGGTGGCGGGGAGCAGGGACGTTTGCGCTCTGGTACCTGCTGCCCGCGATTCTGATCGCCGCGCCCTGGTTCCTCAAGACCTACCTCTGGACCGACAACCCGGTGTACCCCTTCCTGTACGGCATCTTCGGGGGAAGGAACTGGAACGCCGAGCTGGCGCGACTCTACGAGATCGAGCAGGCGGGGTTCGGCATGGGGCGGAGTCCGGCGGCCCTCCTGCTCCTGCCCTGGAACCTCACCTTCCACCCCACCGCGTTCTCGAAGGGGATCGGATTCTTCGCCTCGATGGGGCCGTACGCGCTGGCCTTGCTGCCGCTCCTCGTCATCGCTCGTCCTCTCCCGCGCTGGGCGAAAGCCTACCTGGGGCTCGCGCTCGGTTTTCTGGTCATCTGGGTCGCCCTGACGCAGCAGATCCGCTACCTGCTTCCGCTCTACCCGGCGCTGTGCCTCCTCTGCGCCGTTGCCGCCGACCGCGCGAGCATCAGGCCGTGGGGCCGAAGCGCCGTCGGCCTGTTCACGGGAGGGTCGCTGCTGCTGACGGTGTTCATGGGATTCAACTACGTGCAGCCGATGATCCCCGTCGCGCTCGGGATGGCCTCCCCCGAACAGTACCTGTCGAGTCGCTCGGAGCTGTACCCGGCCTACCGCTACGTCAATGAGAACCTGCCCGAAGATGCGAAAATACTCCTCATCGAAGAGACGCGCGGATTTTACCTCGACCGGGAGTACCTGTGGGGTAATCCGGGGCACCACACGCTCATTCCCTGGGAGTCGTTCCGAACGCCGGAGGAGATGGCGGCGTGGCTGCGGCGGAATGGCTTCACTCATCTGCTGCTGAACCGGCGATGGATCCGCCCGGAGTGGGGCGAGTCCCCGTTCGGGGCGCTGATTTTGAAGGGAGCGGAAACCGGCGCTTTAGGTCATGTCTTTGGGGAGCGAGGCGTAGAGGTGTACGAGATCCGACCCTGACGATACGGCATCGGAGGGCGACTCGAGAGCATCCGTTATCCAATTTCCCCTCCCCGCAAGCCGGGCGATGGAGCACGAAACGCTCAACAGTGCCGTCTATTGGCACGATCCTCTCCTCGAAGCGAGCCTCCGTTCGTCGCAAGAGCGCAAGAGAAAGAAGAATTATGGGCCGCATTGTCGAACTACGAGGCCAGCAGTATAATGGTGCATCTCGCGTGAGCCGTTCACGCGCCCCGTTTGAGGAATCCATGCAGCCGGACGAAAAACGAATCATCGAGCGCTGTAAGCTGGGGGACGCCGCCGCCTTCAACGAGCTGGTCCTCCGCTACGAGAAGCAGGTCTACAACCTGGCCTACCGGCTGACCGGCAACTACGACGACGCGAACGACGTCGCCAGCGATACGTTCGTCCGGATTTACAACTCCATCAGCAAGTTTCGCGGGGATTCCGCTTTTTCCACCTGGCTCTATCGCATCGTCACGAACGTCTATCTCGACAGCCGGAAGCGCCGCTCCGCCCACCCCAACCTCTCGCTCGAAGAGTACCTGGAGATGGAGGAGGGTTCGCTGGAGCGGCAGGTCGAGGATGACACCCCCGGTCCCCACGTCAAAATCGAGGAACGGGAGCGACATGAGCGTCTCATGGATGCCATCCACCGCCTTCCCGAATTCCAGCGGATCATTATCTTGCTGTATCACATCCAGGAGCTGCCCTACGAGGAGATCTCGGAGATTCTCGATATGCCGCTTGGCACCGTCAAATCCCGCCTGAATCGGGCCCGGCGCGCGCTCAAGGAACTCCTGGTCCAACAGCGGGAACTTTTTGGGGCCTAGCTTCGTCCTACACCCGGAAGACGAGGTGAGACGATGAAATGTGATCTTGCTCACAATTACATCACGGATTACGCGGAGAACCGGATCGATGTGCCGTTGCGCGTCGTGCTGGAGAACCACCTGTCCGAGTGAGCGCCCTGCCGGGACGAGTTGAAGAGCGCCCTGGAAATGTCGGAGCTGTTCCGGGAGATGCCGAAGGTGGACCCCCCGGCGAACTTCCGCGCGCAGGTGCTGGCGCGGGTGTCGGAGCCGCAGCCGGCCCGTCTCTGGCTCGGCCAGTGGAGCCTCCCGACTCGCGCGCGACGGCTGCTGGCGGGCGCGATGGCCGCGGTCGCGGCGGCGCTCCTCTTCACCCAGGCGCTTGATATCGACGTTATCACCGCCGGCCCGAACGTCTCCGTTCCCATGCCCGCCATCGAGACCCCGATTCGAGCGGCCAGTGATACCCAGCCGGACGTTCTCTTCTCCGGCTCCGGAGCGCCCCTGAATCCGCTCAAGGAAACGGTGAAGCTCCACCTGATCCTGCAGCCGAAGGAGGCGTTCAGCCGAGGCAAAGTGGTCCTGGCGGACATGACCCAGGGGCTGGCGTGCGAGACCGAAGGAGTCACGACCGAGCGGGGGAAGGTGCTCTGGCAGGGGACGATTCAGTCCGAGGACACGGTGGCGCTGCCACTGGAGTTCCGGGCCACTCAACCGGCGGTGCATCGGGTCCTGTTTCAGATCGAGAGCGAGGGCCAGAACTACCGGCGCATGCTCTTCATCCCCGCTTTTTCCGAACCGAAGCGGATGACGACGGACGTGCTTCGGGGTAACTGGAGCGTCTCCGACACGATGACCGGGCTGGCGCGGCATTTCGGGGTGGTGATGGTGACCGACCTGACCCGCCAGCGCCCGCAGCACACGCAGATCCGGCTCTCGCTGCCGGGTCGCGCCGTGGCTCAGGTGGCGGCGCAGCGCAACCTCCAGTGGAAGGTCTCGAACGGCGTGTACAACCTCTACGAACCCGGCTCGGACTCCCCGGTCAGCGGTCCCGGCGATTAAAATCGCGGCCACCAGGGCACGAAGCATGTCCTGAGCGTAGTCGAAGGGATCGGCCTGCGCCGACTCCAACCCCCACCGTTTACCCACACCCGTTTTGAATATTCAAAAAAGGAACAGGGGAATGGACCGATGGATTGTCCATTCCCCTGATTCTGTACCCCTGCCTGTTGGTGTGAGTGCGCCGTGACTACCCCCTACACCCTACCTCCTACACCCTACTCCCTACATCCGTAGGGCCTCGGCGCGCTACGACTCGACGCGCCGGGCGGCCCAGAGCGCCGCGTTCGTCAGGATTTTCCGTACGGTCGGGTCGTAATAGATCGGGTAGGTCTCATGGCCGGGCCGGAAGTAGAAGACGCGTCCGCAGCCCTCTCCCTGGCCTTTCCCGCCGCCGGGGCCGGAAGTGAACTCCGGGTCGATCCCCTCGCCGACGGACCAGGTCAGCCCGCAGGGGAAGTACTCCCCGCCCGCCGGGAAATAGGACTGAAACACCATGCAGACCGGCGGCGGCACGTCGAACGGCGAGCCGTACATCTCCTCGGCTTCCAGCGTGAAGTCGGAGATCCCCCGGGCGATGGGATGCTGCGGGGCGCACACGCGGACCTCCTCCGGTTGGCCGTCCTCGCGCCATCCGCCTTTCAGGTGGCCCGTGGCATTTAGCACCTTACGGAACGGCTTGGAGTAGTGGCCCGAATGCAGGCAGACGAAGCCGAGCCCGTTCTGATGGACGTGCTGACGGACCAGGTCCGCGACTTCCTCCTTTACCTGCCCATGTCGGGCGTGGCCCCACCAGAAGAGCACATCGGTTTCCCGCAAAACGGCATCGGTGATGCCCTGATCGGGGTCGTCGAGGCTGGCGGTCCTCGCCTCGATCCGGCCGCCGCCGAACTCCCGCAGGCCTTCGGCGACCGCACCGTTGATGCTGTTCGGGTAGACCTCTCTGGGGGCGTGCGGGGGATTTTCGTCCCACACCAGCACGCGCACGGGACCGGTATCTGCCATGGAAATCTCCTTATAGGACCTGAGGCATCAGCGATAAAGAACAGAACGGCGGAGTGAACGCCGCTTCATTCTGCATGGTTCTGAAAGCGTTCGACAAGGGATGCGGTCATCGCAGGGGCAGGATGTCATGCCCTTGCAACCGTCGGAGGCAGCGAAGCTTCGAGGGAAACCTTCCGGCAGAACCGACCGGTGGTAAAAGCGTGTCCGGTGTGACACAATCCGATACGTTTCGCAATTCAGAGGGAGTTTGAAAGAGGGAGCATCCATGGACGTACAGATTCTAGGGACGGCGGCGGCGGAAGCCTGGCCCGCCGTCTTCTGTCACTGCCGGGCCTGCGACGAAGCGCGCCGCCGGGGCGGCAAGGACATCCGCTCCCGGAGCGGCTACATGGTCGGGGAGACGATCAAGATCGATTACGGGCCGGATTCCAGCTACCATTCCCTGCGCTATGGCCTGGCGTACGAGCGGCTAGAACACCTGCTCGTCTCCCACTCGCACTGGGACCACTGGGTGCCGGAGGAGTTCCTCTACCGCAAGCCCGGCTTCAGCTCCGTGCCGGAAAGCTCGGTCCTGACCCTCTACGGGAACGAAAAAGTGTTCCGGCGGGTGGACACCGTCCTCAGCGGGGAGTGGGAACGACACCGAATGCGCTTCGTTTCCATCACGCCGTTCGAGCCTGTGCAGCTGGCTCCGGACCTCAGCGCCATCCCTTTGCTGGCCGCGCACGATATGTCCGAAGCCTGCGTGAACTGGCTCCTGGAGATCGAAGGCCGGCGGTTTCTTCAGGCCCACGATACCGGATGGTGGGCGGACGAGACGTGGGAGTTTCTGCGGACGCGGCCCCTGAACGCCCTCGTGGTGGATTGCACGTTCGGCGGCATCGACCGCGACCGGGGGCACATGGGCTGCGAGGCGGTCTACCGGGTGAAACAGCGGCTGGAAGAGCAGGGGTCGCTCGCGGGCGGGTGCCGGTTCATCGCCACCCATTTTTCTCACAACGGGGGCTGGCTCCACGACGACCTGGAGGCGTTCTTCGGCCCGAAGGGGATCGAAGTCGCGTACGACGGCATGCGCTTCCCGATCTGAAGCCCTGAGTATCTCCCCGAATCACTCCGCCGGACTGAGGTCGAGAGACAACTGCCGCCCGGAGGGCAGTTCGGCCTTCACGCCCGCGAGCCACGCCTTCACCACCCTGCGGTGCGGAGCGGGAAGGGGCAGCTCCATCAACTCCTCGCGCGTGGACCAACGGGAGGGGGATCCCGGCTGCGGTTCGCCTGCCCCTTCACACCGACATTCGAACGCCTGGAGCGTGATGGAGAAGCGCGTGATCCCGTGCCGGACCTCCGTGACCGGCTGGAGGGTTCCCGCCTCTAACCCCATGCCATCCAGCAGGCGGGCCAGCCGCTCCCGGTACCCCTCGCCGTCGCCAAGGGGAGCGTTGGGAAGCTGCCAGAGTCCGCCCCAGCGCCCTTCCGTCGCGGGCTGAACGAGGAGCACGCGCCCGTCATCTTCCCGTACGATCACGCCGCAGACCATCTGCACCTGCTCCTGAGGGCGCTGCGGGGCGGCCTCCGGGTAACGCTCCTGCTCCCCGCGCCGGAACGCCTCGCAAAAATCGGAGACGGGGCACGCGCCGCAGCGGGGCGACCGGGGGGTGCAGATCGTCGCGCCGAGCTCCATCAGGGCCGGATTGAACTCCCGCGCGTACCCGTCCGGGATCAGCGCCTCCGCCAGCTCCCAGAGTCTCCGGTGGAGCGGTCCCCGCTTCGGGTCACCGGGGAGCGCGAAGACGCGGCAGAGCACGCGCATCACGTTCCCGTCGAGGAGGGGAGCGCGCTCGTTGTAGGCGATGCTGGCGATGGCCCCGGCGGTGTACCGCCCAATGCCCTTCAGGGTCAACAGGTCTTCCACGCGGGAGGGCACCCGCCCCTCGAACCGCTCCAGCACCTCCTGCGCCCCGCGCCGGAGGTTCCGCGCCCGCGAGTAGTAGCCGAGCCCGGCCCAGAGGCGCATGACCTCCTCCTCCGGCGCTTCCGCCAGATCCCTGAGCGTGGGAAAGCGCGCCATGAACCGCTCAAAGTAGGGAATGACGGTGGCGACCTGCGTCTGCTGGAGCATGATCTCCGATACCCAGATCGCGTAGGGGTCCATGTCGCGCCGCCAGGGGAGGTCCCGCTGGTGCGCGCGAAACCAGTCGAGCAGCGCCGGGGAGAAGCCATCCGGGAGGGGGGACTCCGGAGGGGTAGGGGGAGACAGCGTATCGTTTATATCTGCGGAATTCTTAGTCTTCACCCTTTCATGATATCAGCTTCCGCCCCTCCCGAACAGATGTTAGGCCGCCGACGGAAGGGGGACTTCCCGCCCGCAGTGTGAGCAGTGGGGCGCGTAGCGGAGATGCGGCTTTCCGCAGTGGGGGCACGGCTCCAGCAGGGGGCGGCCACAGTCCCAGCAATGTTCCTGCCCATCGGTGAACGGCGTGGAGCAGTTGGGGCAGGCGCGGGCGGCGAGCCGGTTGCGGGCCACGCGCTCCGGGCTGAAGACGTACCGCTTCAGGGCGATGATCGCCAGGGAACACCCGACGATCCCGATGAGCGACACGCCGAGGAGGGTGTAATTCTGAAGCAGGATCTCCCAGCAGTACCGGAAGGTCAGGAAGATGAGGAGGATGACCGAGGCGGTGAACCACGCCGTCAGGAGCGACAGGTAGCGCCACTGCGCGCGGCGCGCCCGCTGCCACGCCTTCCATGAGAGGAAGAACATCGTCCCGGCGAAGAGGAAATTCAGCGCGAGCAGGATCAGGTTTCGGGTGCGCTCCCGCCCCTCCAGGATGCGGCGCGCCCGGTTCTCCAGCGCTTCGAGGCGTGATTTCGGGGCTTTGAGTTGGGCGCGGGTGGCCTGTACCCGCCGCTCGGCAACCTCTTTCTCTTTCAGTCGCTGGCTGCGAACTTCACGCGCCTGTTGGTGCGCCGCCTCCAGAGCGGGGGTGGCCCTTCCCGCCTCGATCGCCGTTCGGAACTCCTCCCGCCGGAACTGGTAGGCGTTCTCCGCTTCCTCGTAAGCTTCGCGCCGGGAGGAGAGGACGTTCGCCCGCTGCTGGTACTCCGACTGGAGTCGCTCGACCTGCTTCCGCAGCGCCGGGATGCCCAGCTCCTCCTCGATGGGCGGCTTCTGAATGGGGATGCCTTCGGGCACGTAATGGTCCTGCGAGAGCACCGGTTTGGGCACCAGCGTCTCGATCCGGTTCAGCACCCAGAACCCGCCGATGAGCATGAAGACGACCAGCCCGACGACGAGCATCTTCTCCACGCGGGTCATTTCCAATTCTTCGACTTCTCGATATCCGTTCATGGCCGTATCCCTCCGCTCTAAGGATACCGCTTCTATCCGCGATTGGCGCGGGACCAACGTCCCTGTCTCTCTCTATCATGGTCCTAAAGAAGCCGGGACGGGTAAAAATGGGCGGGGGATGCGGCTCTTGATCAGAGTAGGGATAGGGGAGAAAAGAGGACCGATAGGCAGGATGGAGTAAAAGGGTACAAACCGATGACGCGGATGATGAGGTGACAGCCATGACGGACATGCGATTCAAAACGACCTTAGTTCCATCGGACACCGGAGCGTATATCGAGATCCCGTTTGACCCGAACGAGGTCTGGGGCGAGAAGGAGCGCCATCACATCACCGGCTCCATCGAGGATCACACGATCCGGGGCTGCCTCGAATCCAGGAGAGGCGGGTTCATCCTGTCGCTCGGCCCGGCCTGGCTCCGTGGCTTTGAAGGGGATGCGGGGGCAGAGGTGGAGGTGGTCCTTGCCCCGGAAGGCCCGCAGCTCGACACCCTCTCCCCGGATATCCTCGCCGCCCTCGATCCGGAACCGGAGGCGAAAGCCTTCTTCCTCTCCCTCGCCAGCTTTTACCGCAAGAATTATGTCCGGTGGATTGAGAGCGCGAAGCGACCCGAAACGCGCAGCAAGCGGATCACCGAGATGGTGGAATTGCTGAAGGCCGGCCAGAAGCAACGCTGAAAGGTGCAGGAAAAGTGGGGGTCTTATGCCCCCTTGCTGCTCGTCACTATAGTATCGAAGATACTCCCTTATCCATTTTCATAATTTGTACTTCCGCTGATAAAATATATTGTATCCTATTTATCCAAAGGACAATTGTATGTCGAATGTACTTAAGTGGATAGGTAGCATCCTCGCGGTTGTATTTTTAATCAGTTTTTTGCCGGGAGCAGGCTACTTATACGACATTTTCAGAACTATTGTTCCTTTTTTCATTATAACCAATGGTTTATATTTTCTACTAAAACCGGATGAACTCTATCTCGCTATTGCAGAAAGCCGAAATAAAACAAGAGAGCATTTAGGAAGATTTCGTTTCCTCCAGCCTAAGATACCTACAGATGAAAGAACCATCGAACGCAGCCGCATTCTATATCGGTTCATAGCGGCTTTTCTCATTTTTGCAGGCTTCTCTCTGTTCTAAATACAGAACAGCTTTTTCTCACCTCGATTTATTACTGAACCTCACCGTTAAAAGGGAGTTCGCGCTTCCGCAGCCAGGAGCCGTTTCCACCGCGCCTGGAGCGCCGGGTCTTCCACCGCTTGCAGCCGGTGGGCGAGCACAATCGTCTTGCCCAGCCGGACGAACCGCAGCAGCCGGGTCTCGCGCAGGCTGTAACCGGGATCGTCCTCCGCCGAGAGCACTTCCGCCGCCGCCATGAGATCCTTCAGCGCTCCGGCCCGCGCCTGACTCTCCAGATACTTCACCGCTTCGGCGCGCGCCGCCGGGTACCGGCTCGACTTCTCGTTCACGAGGACCGGCCACCGCCGCAGCAGGGCGCTCCGATGCCGCTCGTACGCCGCGTCGTACCTCCGCCATGCCGTTCCGACCCGCGCGGGCGTGGAGAGCGAGTAGCCGAGGTTCAGCTCCCGGTACGCCGTGTCGAGCCGCCCTTCCCCCGAAAGCTTCAGCTTCCCCGACAACCCCTCCAGCGCCGCCAGCTGGGCGGGGTTCGCCCATTTCACCAGATCGGCGTAAGGGGTCTTCATCACCTCGCCGTCCTTCGCCTTGACGAAGCGGCGGAGGAACACCTCGGAGGTGCTGGTGGGCACGTCAATCGAGTCGTCCGTCAGGACCGTATACGCGAACGCCTCGTCCATCCCCACCCGCCCGTCCCGGTTGTAATCCATCCCCGTGACCGTCCGGCCCACCCGGTCTTTGCCGGAGAGCGCGGCGAAGAAGTACGAGGTGAAGTCCTTGTACTCGCTCTCATCCAGCGTGGGGGTGCAGCCCGCCGACATCCGGTCCGGCGTGGAGGCGAAGAACCCCGCGAAGTCGCGGTTCACCACCTGGCCCTGCGGGTCGCCCCCCTCGAACAGGACGTTGCCGAACCCGCCGGAGAAACACTGCACCATCACAAGCGTGACGGGGACCTCCTCCGGCAGCTTCTTGACCTCCGCCACCAGCTCGCGGACGGAGAAGGGCCGCCGCGATCCCCACAGGTGGTAACTCGTATTCCAGTCGCTGCCCGTCGCCGGGCCACCGTGGCCGGTGAAGTATAGGAGCAGCGGGCGGGGCGCGCCGCTCATCTCCGTCTTCAGCCGGTCGAACGCGGCGAGGAGGGAGGGCCGCTGCGAGGGACCATCGATCCGGGGCAGCTTCGGGGGACGGTATTTCAGGACGCCGCCCTCTTCCTCGAACAGCAGGGTGAACGCCCGTTCGCCGAGCGGCGCGTTCGGCTTCACCGCGTTTGCCGGACGGGCGCTCGCCTCGTACTGGACGGTGGCGCGGTTCGGGTTGCCGTCAGCGAAGAGGATCGTCTGGCGGGCGCCGGAAGGGAGCAGCCGGGAGACGTACCGGACGTTGCTCTCGATCCCGGCCTCGTTGCTGTCGGGCCGGGGTCCCCCGCCGACGATGAGCGCGCGGAGCGAGGGCGGGGCGGCGGACTCGTGGCGGGCCGGCGCGACGAACAGGCCCATCAGCGCCGCCAGCAGGAGCGGCAGCCCGATGGCGGACCGGTAGGAGCGACGCGGTGGGCTGGATGGAGGAGGGGAGGAGGGATTCATCGTCACGCTTTCAGGGGACCGGCGACCCTGCCGGGAGGGAGTCACAGGGATAGACGAGCGTCGGGCCGCATCGGTTCTATCCCCGTTTCAGAGGCGTTTCAAGCGGCAACCGATTCAGGTCCGGTTCAGGCGGTAGCCGAAGTTGCGGGCCGTCACGATCTGCTCCCCCGCTGCCTCCCCAAGTTTCTGGCGCAGGCGCGAGATGTGCATGTCCACCGTGCGGCTGGAGATGCCCTCGTCGGTCACGGCATCCCAGAGCCGCTCCTGAAGCTGCTCCCGGCTCAGGACGCGGTCCGGGTTCGCCGCCAGCGACTCCAGGACGATCCATTCGCCGGGAGTGAGGTGAATCTCCTCCCCGTCGCGCATCGCGCGTTTGGCCGAGAAGTCCAACTCTACGTCGGCGATGAGGACGGTCGGTGACTCGACTTCTTCCCGGTAGGCCGATTCGCGGCGGAGGGCGGCCCGCACCAGCGATGCGAGGTACGCGGGGCTGAACGGCTTCACGATGTAATGATCCGCGCCGATGGTGAGTCCCGCGACCTGCTCCCACTGCTCCTTGCGGGCGGTGACGAAAAGGATGGGGCTGAACAGCTTCTCCTCCCGCAGCCTCCGGCACACTTCCAGGCCGTCCGGCCCCGGAATGATGATGTCGAGGAGGATGAGGTCCGGGTTCTCCTCCAGGGCGATGCGGATCGCGTCGTCGCCATTGTCGGCGGTGAGCACCCGGTAACCTTCGCCTTCCATGACGAAGACCTCCAGCTTCCGGATGTCCGGCTCATCCTCCACAATCAGCACGGTTTGCGACATTTGGCTCACTCCGTTCGCGGGCGTGGGTGTGTGGGTGTGTGGGTGTGTGGGGAAATGCTCTCCCCTATACGGTTGTGCAAAAGGTGTGCCGACTTGAAACCTTTGTGAAGATCCGGGCGTTTAGGAGCGACTCCACCCACACACCCACACACTAATGGTGCGGGGTCTCGCCGTTGAAGTACCCGCCTTCGACCCGCCCGTCCTCCCCGAAGGTCATCGGACGGGCTTCCCCGGCGACCGAGCAGCGGCGCGGCACGCCGGGCTCCAGCAGGGATTCGGAGACCCACATCTTCTCCAGGTGCAGCGTGCTCGGGATGCGGACCACTCGCAGCCGATCCAGGCCGCGATCCCGGTGGAGGTACATCGCCGTTTCGAAGGCGTCCCGGTCGGTCTGGTAGGTCGGGGGGATCATCCCGCGCTCGACGAAGGTGGAGACCATCAGGTTCGTGAGGGTGACGTGGCGGTCCATCTTGTCGAGGATGCGCTGGGTCATGAGGTCTGCCAGCCCGGTGCCCGCCGCATTACCGTGGGAGTTCTCGGTCAGGTCCAGCACGAGGATCGTCTGGATTTTGGGGCGGCGGACCCACGGCTCGGTCCCCATCCGCAGCCGCCCGATGACGTTGGTGTCCAGCCCCGCGCCGCTGATCTCCTTCCCGATCCAGTCCACGATGAGGATGTCGATCTCGTCGAAGGGGATGCGGGAGGCGTGGCGCTTCGCCGCGACGAGGAGGCGCATTTCCGCTTCCCGGAGGCCATCCGGACGGAGGGCGATAACGTCGGAGGCATGGCCGTAGCCGTTCTCCATGATCCCCACGCCCATGACGATGGGTGCGCGTTCCATCATCGCCTCTGCAACTTGCGGGATCACGTCGCGGAGTCCCCGGCTGCCCATCGCGTGGACGACTTCCGCCTGCGCGCGTTTCCCGAGTCCAATCGCCATCATCTTCGTCAGGCCGCTCTCGGTCTTCCCCCGGAAATCGGTGTGGGGCTTGATCCGATTGACGGCGATGATCCCGTCGGCGCTGATGGCGTTGTGATCGATGTAGACCTGATGGCCGTCCCGCGTTTCGCCCAGAGTCTCCGTCTCCATCCGGGAGAGGATCGGCACGCCGATGGAGTCCTCCGTCACGCCCAGGGTCTCCAGCAGCTCCACCTGGCCCTCCGCCGTCGCGCCGCCGTGGCTGCCCATCGCGGGAACGAGGAACGGCTTGCCACCAACAGCTTCGACTTCACGAGCGACGCCCCGCAGCACTTCGGCGAGGTTCGTGATGCCCCGGCTCCCCGCCGTAATCGCGATGCGCCCGCCCGGCTTCACCGCGTCCTTCAGTCCGGCGCGCCGGAGCTCTTCCCGCGTTCTCGCTTCCACGTCCGGGATGGTTTTGCCGTAGAGCTGCTGTTCAAGGGGGACCATAACGGGATAGGGAGTAACGGACATCAGAGGACCTTTCTGGCAGGGTAGCATGAAAACTCCGCCTCGCTTCCATGGAGAGATCGGCGCGCGAGGACGGAGGGATATAACAGCTTCTCCCCCAACGTTCGTCCTCACTCCGTTAGATGCCTTCATGAGGAGGGACGGAAACGCAAAGAGCCGACCTCTTTAAGTGGAGGTCGGCTCTTTGACTGATGGAGCCGGATCGACTCTCGCTTACTCCGCCGTGTAGGGCAGGAGGGCGATGACGCGGGCCCGCTTGATCGCGTGGGTGAGGTCTCGCTGGTGACTCGCGCAGGTGCCGGTCTGCCGTCGCGGGGAGATCTTCCCCCGGTCGGAGATGAAGCGCCGTAGCCGGGCTACGTTCTTGTAGTCGATGTACTCGATCTTGTCCACGCAGAAGCCGCAGACTTTGCGCCTCGGCTTCCGGACCTTTCCGGGCCGCCGGGACGTTCTCGCGTTTCTTGAACCGGTACCGGTTCTCATGTGAGAGTGCTCCCTTATCGGCATCGCTGCCGGTCAGGGGACGGAGCGGGCGGGCTCCGATAGGCATGATGTGACTCAGGGGCAGATCCGACCGTTCGCGTCGAACCTGCCGTCAAGCTCTCTCGAAGACGGGACTCCATGCCCCGCGCTTCGAGTGAAGCCGTACTCGCGTGTTCCGGTCGGGATCGTTACTGGTCCGCGAACGGATCCTGGAAGTCGTCCGGCCCGAAGTCGTTGTCGCCGAAGTCGTCTCCCGAAGCGTTCTTCGCGCCCCGGTTCGGGGTGCCGCTCGTCGCGGGCGCTCCGCCTTCGCCTCTCGCTGCGGGGGCGCCGCCTTCGCCGTCATCCCGCCGGTCCAGGCCTCGCAGCCGGTCGGCGACGACTTCCACGACGCTGCGCTTCTGGCCGCTTTGATCGACCCAGGAGCGCTGCTGGAGGTGCCCGTCGATCCCGACGAGTCGGCCCTTGTTCAGGTAGTTCGAGGCGAACTCCGCGGATTGCCGCCAGGCGACCACGTTGAAGAAGTCCGCGGTCGGCTCGCCCTCCCGCTGGTTTTCGCGGGAGATGCCTTTATCCACGGCGATTCCCATGGTCGCCATCGCTACGCCGCTGGGGGTGTAGCGGATTTCAGGGTCGCGGGTCAGTCGGCCCACCAGAACCACACGGTTAATCATCGTACCGATCTCCTTTATAGAGAGGACGTTCTCCTCCCTCGCATGGGGCGCTGCAGATCCTTTTTCGCTCAGACATCATGCCGTTCCGACAGCGCTGCCGTTCTGACATGAATGTCGGGAGAGCCATCGGGATTCTGCATTCCCCGTGTGGAGCTTCGGTCCGCCCGTTCCGTCCCATTTACTGTTTGGATCTTCCGAGTCGCGTCTCAAAAAGAAAAGAGACGCGACTCCGGGAGAGGAGTGCGGGAGAACGGAGTCTCCCGCTGGAGAGGAACGCGTTACTCGGCTGCGTTCGCTCCCGCGGCCTCGGTCTCGGGTTCTTCCACGGATTCGGCCGTGACCTGTGCGCCGGAGATCGCCGGGTCGGTCGGCTCCACGTCCGGGACATCGGCTTGCGTGATGTCGGGGCCGGGGCTTTCGACGGCGGGGGCTTCGGCTTGCGGGGTCGGGGCCTGAGGTTCCCGGGCCATGGTCTCGACGGCGGTCGATACGCCTTTGGCTTTCGCCTTGACGGCTTCATCGGCGCGGACGATCATCTGGCGCAGGATCCCCTCCGTGATCTTGAGGACTCGATCCAGTTCGTGGACGGCGGCGGCGGAGGCATGAAACTCCATCACCACATACGTGCCTTCTCGCTTCTTGTTGATCTCGTAGGCCAGGCGGCGTTTTTCCCACCGCTCCTGGTTGCGAATCTCGGCGCCCTGGGTCGTCGCCAGCGTGCTGATCCGCTCCATCAATCCGTTGACGGCATCTTCCGTCAGATCCGGATCGAGGATGTACACGAGTTCGTAATCGTGCACCTCGTTCACCTCCCTTCGGACGTTGGACGGCTCCGGTGGTCCGGAGCAGGAAGGCGTGTCTTTTCAGTTGTAGAGCGGGGCTTCCGTGCAGATGTAATTAATGAAATCTGCGGGGAACGCCGCTCGGTCACACAAAGATCACACCGGTAAGGAGAAGACCGCATCCATGGATGCGGCTTCACTCCATTATACCTCAGATGCGCCCCAAGTCAAGGCACAAATGTTCGGTAATCTTGCGGATTCTGACGGACCGGGAAAAGGCGGCGGCGGACTTCGGGGAGGAGCGGAATTGTGGAGGGACTCGCAGGAAATTGCAAGGGAGAGTATAATAATTCTCAAGCGATTCACGGCGAAAAGAGGAATCGGGCCTCCTCGCCTTAATATACCTTTAGTGACCGTCTACAGATCCTCCGGTGAGGACGCATTCATCAATCACAGGACTTACGCAAAACGTACGGACTGGTGTCATCCTGAGCGTGAGCGAAGGATCTGCGTTTGGACTATGGCGTACACAAGCGTACACGCAGATCCTTC
>JAHWJO010000255.1 GCA_019348365.1 Armatimonadota bacterium
GCGGACGGCAGCGCCCGAGCCGTACTCGAAAGCGGGGACGGGACCGGGACGCGCCTCCCCCGCCGCCACGTCATGTTCGGGACGGCCCGCCTCCCGAACGTCGAGGGGCTGAACCTGGCGGCGGCGGGAGTGCGCTAGTCTGAGGACGGCGTGGAGGTGGACCGGACGCTCCACACCACCGGGAAGCGCGTGTGGGCCTGCGGGGACGTGCTCGGCAGGTACCAGTTCTCGCACATGGCGGAGTATGAAGCGAAGCTCCTCGCGCAGAACCTCTTCCTGCCCGTGAGCCGGCGCGCGAGCTTCAGGGTGACGCCGTGGTGCACCTTCACCGACCCGGAGCTGGCGCATGTGGGGCTGACGGAAGATGCGGCGAAGGAGGACGGAATCCCCTGCATGGTCCTCCGGCAATCGTTCGGGCAGAACGACCGCGCCCTGACCGAAGGCGAGGGCAAAGGCCTGGTGAAGCTCCTCGTCTCCCCCGGCTGGAAGGGGGAGGTCCTGGGCGCGAGCATCCTCGGGCCGCGCGCGGGGGAGTTGATCCAGGAGTTCACGCTGGCGATGGAGCAGGGGCTGGGCATCCGCGCCCTCGCCGACAGCATCCACGTCTACCCGTCCCTGGCGATGGCGTGCCAGCACGCCGCCCAGCGGTGGTACGAGCAGAAGGCGAAAGAACCGTCGGTGCAGAACGCGCTGGCGGCGTACCGGGCGGTGCGGCCCGCGCTCCCGGCGGTGGGAACCGGATTGCTGGCCGGCGCGGCGGCGGGCGGACTCTGGTGGCTCTCACGGAATCGGCGGGAGGGGGAGGAGTAAATCCCCCTCCCGGTCCGCGATCACGTTCCTGAAAGAGTTACAGCCCCACGATCCTCCGGAGGAGCCGGACCGCATCCGCCACGTCCAGGGCGCCGCTGCCGTCCTGGTCGCCCGCTCCCAGCTGCTGCGGGGTGGGCGACCCGCCGCCGACGACGATCTGAAGAATCCGGATGACATCCCCGATCTCCACCTGGGCGTCGTTATTCACGTCGCCGGAGCGATAGACTTCGAGGATCTTTTCCGCCTCCCCGTTACCCGCGATATCCCGGGAGTAGTAACGGACGATATGGGAGCGTTCCGGGCTCAGCGTGAAGGGGCCGGTGTACCGCGCGAACGGGCCGCCGTCCACGTTGTACCACGTCCCCGCCGCACCGCTGGAGTCCGGCGCTCCCGGATCGGTGGCGGACAGCGTCACCTGTGTCAGGCCTCCCGGAGCGCCCGACAGCGCGGCGGCGGTCTGCGGGGGATCGTCGTCGATCCTGAGCGAAATCGATCCGTGTAACTCATTTCCGGCGACATCCCGAACACGATAGCTCGCCGAGGCATTATCGAGCAGGGCTTCGAGTTGGTCGCCATAACCGGTTTTATGGAGCATGGTGGGAGGGGGCTCTGAGGGGTTCCAGGTCAGGGTGATCAGGTCCACTCCCAACCCCCCCGGATTGTCGGTCGCGCGGACCGTCAGCGGCACGGGAGCGGTGAACCATCCGGCGGCGTTGGGCTCTCGCTGGAGCGTGACCGTTACGGTGGGCGGATGGACATCGGTGGGCGGCGCATCCTCGATGACGAGCAGTTTCCCCCCGTCGTCCCCCAAGTGCCGGGCGTAGATTCGCTCCGTCGTCGGAGCGATCCAGAGTCCCCATAGGCTGCGCCGGAGCTCTTTACGCTGGGCGAACTCCAGGCGTCCGTCGGGGGAGACCGCCCCTTTCCAGAGGAGGAGGGAATGGAACTCGTCCCTGTGGCCGACGAAGTCTCCGGGGGTGTCCCTGGCATCCCTCCGGGCGAAAGCCACATCCCCGGTTTGGGGGTTCACCGCCATCCTGTAGACCATCTCGAAGTTCCCGGTCAGGCGGTAGCGGCCGGTCACGGCGTTCCGCCGCCCATCGATGACCGTCAGGTGGGTGCCGTTCTTCTCCAGTACGTAGAGGGTGTGGGTCGTGGGGTCCACGGCCATCGTCATCGGCGCGGCTTCCAGGGGGATCTCCCCGATGACCGTCAAGCCGCTGATGACGGTGATGACGTTCTCCTCCGCATAACGGACGTACACCCGGTTCAATTCGGGATCGATCACGATCTGCTGGGGGAACCGTTTTACGGTGACCCACTCGAAATGCTGGAGCGTGTCGCCATGATACACCGCGAGAAAGCTCAGGCAGTCGGGCCGGGAGATGCACCCGATGTCGGCGATATAGACGTAGTTGCTGAGGGGGCTGTACACCATATCCCTTTTGTGGTCGGGGTCCTCCAGGGGCACGGAATTGACGACGGCGTGCGTCCTCCCGTCGATGAGGGTGAGGCGGGTGTTCCGCGCGTAGATGCGGTTCCTCGTCGGATCGGCTTCCACCTCCGCCGCCCCGTTCATGGGAACGGAGTGAAGCAGCTGGTGAGTTCGCCCGTCCAGGACCCGGATCTCGTTTTCCGTGGAGATGTAGAGGAAGTTCGTCTGGGGGTTGATCGATAGATCCCCCCAGGGAGACGGGGGAGGCAGGACGCCGGTGACGTTGAGATCCGCCCGGGCAGGGAGACTCATCCATGAGAGGACGGCCCCGCACAGCACGGACAGCAAGCAGCGGTTTTTGATCATTTTGGACTCTCTTTCCTTTCCGGGAAGGGACGACCGGGGATGTTCTCTCATGAAGTAAATCCTACGCCTCTCTCGTGCAAGCGAGTTCCTGACCGATACGCCGATTTCCTCCCTGCTTCCTTCGGGACTTTATGCCTGCCTGTCAGACAAGTGCCGCTCCGATACCCTGGAGTAAAAATTCGTCTGTGAATCTGTCGACCGGTAGGGGCGCTCCTGCCATAAACCTGACAATTTCGTTTGCAGCGGGGGGAGTCTGGGAAAGAGAGAAGCAGAAAAAACACCCACAGTAAGGAGGATCCCTATGTCACCGGTCGTGCCGCCATTGCTGTCCCGATTGCTGCATCTCGCCCGCTCCCGATGGGGGATGCTGATCCTGGGCCTGTGTTGCCTGTACGGTCCGGGGCAGACGCCCGCCCGCGCCATCGACGTGCAGAACCTCGACATCACGCAGTTCCGGGTGAGCCCGAAGGCCGTGCGCGTGGGGGAGGCGGTCACCATCGATTTTACGCTCTTCAACCGGTCGGGAGAAACGGCCACGACTCAGGACCCCCCGCCGGGCACGGTATACCGGCAGGGAGAGGGGTGGGACGCGCGGGAGTTCGAGCGGGTGCCGGGACGGGTGCGGCTCGGCGTTTCGATCAGCGGTCCGCGCGGATACGCGTACCCCTACCGGTGGGGTCTGGGCGCGCCGCTGCCGCCCGCGCAATCCCGCCGGATCAATGGCAAGATCGTCTTCACGCAACCCGGTGCCTACACGCTTTATGCTGCCGTCTTCGTGGAAGGTCAGGGCTACCGCCGCGCCATCAAGAGAGTCTACGGCGTACGGGTGACCGGAGGCCGGAGGCCCCGGCCCGGCGGTGTGCGCGCCCTGGTCCCCCCGACCCGTATCATGGTAAACGGCGAACCGATCAACAGCCCGCAGCCCCCGGTCATCATCCGGGGAACCGCCTACGTGCCGATCCGCTTCCCTGCGGAACACCTGGGGGCGAAGGTGGACTGGAACAACCGCACGAAGCAGGCGTTCATTCAGCGTGGAACCCGTAACGTCCGGCTGCAGATCGGAAACCTGAACGCCTGGGTGAACGGCGATCTCGTGACCCTCTACGAGCGTCCCTTCATCCGCAACGCCCGTACCTACGTGCCGCTCCGGTTCGTCGCCGAAGCCTTAGGCGGAACAGTGACGTGGGACGGCCAGACCAAGACTATCCGCATCCAGTCATAAACAAATTGCTGGTCGGAGGGAGGGGGGCGGGGGCGTAGACAAACGGCACATCGTTTCCCTTCCATAAGCGGGGGGTGAGGAGATGAGAGTCTCCCCTGCCCTCTCTCATCCTCCCGATCCGAGAAGCCGGAAACTCTAAAGATGGTTACAAATCGGGGAAACCGAGCGCTTTTTTGAGGACCATGATCGTGTCGGAGACGGATACCCGTCGGTCCCGATCCATATCGGCGGCCCGCTTCTGTTCTGACGTGGGGGGAGTCATCAGCACGGCGAACTTCAGGGTATGGACAGCGTCGTGGGTATCCACCTGCCAGTTATGATCCACGTCCCCGGCGGCACCCACCACGATGGAGCCATCCTGAAAATGGTAGGTCCCGTTGAAACCCTGATCGACCGGCATGGCGAAGGTGTAGGGGTCTCGGTCGATTGTGAAGTAGGAGACGGTTCCTGGCGGCGTTCCCGGTCTCGGGCGGGCGTAAAGAGTGAGGATCGTGCCGGAGGTGGAATAGCCGATGTCCGAAGCGACCCCAAAGCCCACTTTGCCCACCCGGCTGGCGGGATAGTCGTAGCGGATCAGGGCGCTGGGGTCCGTGGAGCGGCTGGTTTTCAGTACGCTCCCCCGCACTTCCATTCCCTCCAGGCAGGTTCCCTTCGGGTTCACGATCTCCATCACCGTCGCATCATAGTAGAGGAGCGCCTGCACCCCCGCGATCCGGACCGGGTTCAGGAGCCGGATCGGAATCGGGGTCACTCCTGTGAGCGGGGGCGCCTCATTCGAGGGACAGGGAGGATCTTCCGGGGTGAGAACGTGCTGGCCGAGCGCCAGCGTGTTGATCGGAACGGTGGAATTCTGCGCGCCGGCAGAGGATGCCAGGCAACATAGCAGTGGTAACATCAGAAGATAACGTTTCATACACCCACACCCCCGCTGATACAATGCATTCATGAAGAAAGTCTATTCGCGAGAGCGAAAGCAGCTCCCGTTCTTCTCCTCTCCTTAGACTTGGCGGGCGCGCCGGTTTTGCGGGCCATTTAGCGCAATTCGATACCACGAGCAAATTCCTACGGCTCGTCCAGAAACAGGGCGAGGTGGCGGATGACCGTGCGGCTCTCCAAGCCACCCGCCAGCGCCCCCGTCGTCACGCCGACGGTGCTGATGAAGATCGCCAGCCGGATCTTGTCCCACAGGGTCACTTCAGGATCTTCCAACGTGGGCCACTCCTGGATTAGCCGGGGCGGGAAGACGTAGATTTCGATCCAGATGGTGAGGAGACCCACCATCACAAAGAGGCCGATCATCGCCAGGAGCATGGTGAGGAGTATGGCGCTGTTCACGATGGCGATGTGCTCGGTGACGACCCGCTTCTCATTACGGGGGAAGAAGAGATTCTGCACGCTGGTGAGATACCAAGTCGCGGCCAGGATGCTGACCAGAGCGTAGAGCCCGGCCACCCGGTCCGGCATGTTGAGCCCCACGTCCCAGATCTCGGCGGTGAACACGAGGATGAACATGGGGGCGACGGCAGCGGTCGCCAGCCCCGGAAGCGCCAGCGGCAATAGCGGCGCGCGGTTGCGGATCACGGGCAGCAGCGTGTGTCCGGGGTGGCGCATGACGCTCAAGAGATGAAACCCGATCATCTGAATGGCGTTCCCGCAGGTGAGGGTGGTATCCGGGATGCGCCGTGAGGTCCGCTGCAGCTTCTCGCGGGTCCGCTCCCCGTAGCGGCGGAGGGTATCGAGATCCTCGTCGAAGGCGTACGGGGCCATGACATCGCCCCGGTCGCGCGCGTGCCCCACCCCGAGGATGTGGCCCATCAGGTGCAGCAGCAGCGAAGCGACATTCCACCGCACCGCTTCCGACTCGAGCGTGCGAACGGGCTTGCCGCGCGGCGTGACGAGCAGCTTCCGGGTCGAGATCACGGCCATCCGCCCCACTGGGGAAACCAGTCCGGCGACCACGTTCCGGCGGCGGGAGGCAAGGGAAACGTCGGTGATCACCACGACGATGTCGAAGGGGCCTTCCGCCATGCGGAGGCTCGCCTCGTCGAGGAAATCCGAGGGCCGGCGGGCGTTGTCGTTCTCCAACTGCGTCGGGTCCTCGATGTGAAATTCCCAGATCGCCCCCGTGGCGTCCGAAATCTCCTCCCGGACATCCTCCATGAGTCGTTCGGCGAAGGCGTGCAGGGCATTCGTATCCGCCGCCGGGGAATAAGCCACCATCAGGCCGACATGGATTCGGGGTTTCATCCGAATAACGTTTCTCCTATACTGTGGGTTATCGGGCGTTGAGCGTTAGGCGTTGAGCATTAATCGCTGAGCGTTGGATGGGACTCCCGGTTTCTTTTTCCCAGAATGCCCGGCGCTCTCACTTCCTCCTTTACTGAGGGGGAACGGCGGCGCGTAGGCGCTCGCTACACGGAGAGGGTTCGGAGATCACAGGAGGGCGATTCTCATGCCGGACGACTGGAAAAATCCTGAATTCGCGCAGGAATGGGACCGCGAGAACATGCGGGGCAATCCCACCCGCCCGGAGCAGCTCGATCTCCTGCTCGCCCTGCTGGAGGACGAGCTTCAGCCGGGCCAGGCGATTCTCGACCTGGGGATCGGTTCGGGCCGGGTGGCGGAGATGATCCTTCAGCGCCTCCCGGCGGCCCATCTCGTGGGGGTGGATCACTCCCCGGCGATGCTCGCTCTCGCGCGCGAGCGGCTGGCCCCCTTCGCGGGACGGTTCGAGGTCGTGGAGCATGATCTCTCGGACCTCCAAACCCTCAGGTTGCCGGAGCGCGAGTATCCCGTGGCCATCAGCGTGCAGACGCTCCACCACCTCGAACCGGAGGCGAACCGGCAGGCCCTCCGGTGGCTTTCCCACTGCCTCCCCGACGGCGGCCTGTTCCTCACGCTGGAGCGCATCGCGATCCGCACGCCGCACCTCTTCTCCCTCTACAAGAGTCTCTGGAAGCGGCTGGAGCGGATCTACGATGTAAATGTCCCCGGCGGCGATTCGTATGAGGAGCACTGGCAGCGGCTCGAC
>JAHWJO010000256.1 GCA_019348365.1 Armatimonadota bacterium
GCTGACCTCATGCCATGACTCCCCGGCGTCGTCGCTGCGCATGATATCCCAGTGCTTCTGCATGAAGAGCACGTTCGGGCGCGACGGGTGCATCGCGATGCGGTGGACGCAGTGGCCGACCTCCGCATTCGGGTCGGGGATGTACTCCGAGCTCAATCCGCGATTCTTCGGCTTCCACGTCTTACCGGCGTCGTCGGTGCGGAACACGCCCGCCGCCGAGATGGCGATGAAGATCCGTCCGGGATCGCTCGGGTCCGGAAGGATCGTGTGGACGGCCATCCCGCCCGCGCCGGGCTGCCAGGACGGCCCGGACTCGTGGCCGCGCAGCCCGGACAGCTCCTGCCACGCCTTCCCGCCGTCCGTCGAGCGGAACAGGGCCGCGTCTTCCGCCCCGGCGTAGACGGTGTCCGGGTCGGTGAGGGACGGTTCGAGGTGCCAGATCCGCTTGAACTCCCAGGGGTGCTGCGTGCCGTCGTACCACTGGTGGGTGCCGGGGTCGCCGTCGTAGGCGAACTCGTTGCCGACCGGCTCCCACGTCTTGCCCCCGTCGTCGGAGCGCTGGATCAACTGCCCGAACCAGCCGCTGGACTGCGATGCGTAGAGTCGGTTCGGGTCTACGGGCGAGCCTTTCATATGGTAGATTTCCCAGCCTGCAAAGTGGGGGCCGCTGACCTCCCACTGCTCGCGCTTGCCGTCCGACTCCAGGACGAACGCGCCTTTCTTTGTACCCACCAGTACCCGTACTCCGCTCATCTCCGATTCCTTTCCGAGTTTGCGACGACGTGGATTCGACCTCTCACGCTTCATTGATCCGGGCCGACGGAAGAACCGTGACCGCCCGACCCCGAACTGACATTCGGGGTCGATCTATTGTCGGATGAAAAGGCAGAAAAAATAGACCTCCGCCCCGCCCGCCGCGAATCCATTTTCATTGGACTAAAGTAGACTCTCTCACGCGGTTCAGACTTTCTCTTCTGTCATTCCGAGCGAAGCGAGGAATCTGGCCGGAAGGTTGGTAATGTCTGGGGAGCTTACAGCCAGATTCCTCGCTTCGCTCGGAATGACAGGCATGTCGGATGACAGGCACGAGTGAGACCCAGTGCGTCAGTCCTGTTTCATTCAGGCTTCGAGCGTTCGGGCTGTTTCGGTCAGCGGGGATCTCCTTCCGCCAGGTGAGCGTCGAGCTGGTCCAGAGTCCCGCCCCAGCCGGCTTGCATGGATTTGAACCCGGCCTCGAAGGTCCGGCGCTCCGCTTCGGTCGCGTTCACGGGCACGCTCCGCATGGTGAGCGTCGTACGCCCGTCCCGTTCGTCGAACGTCACGGTGGAGAGCAGTTCCAGCGGCCACTCCGCGCTGAATGGGGCGCGGATCGTGTTCCCCGCTTCGTCCGCAAAGGAGGCGAGGAACGCCAGCCGCTCCGGCGGGGCGATCTCGCGGAACACCCACTTGCCCCACATCTCCTGGCCGTTCGGGGAGCGCAGCCCGTAATGGAACGCCCCGCCCGGACGCAGGTCCATCTCCGCGACATGCATGGCGAAGCCTTTCGGCCCGAACCAGCGCATCAGGCGGTCGGCCTCGGTCCATGCCCGCCACACGAGGTCGCGCGGCGCGTCGAAATCCCGCGTGACGACGAATTCCCGGTCCGCCGGGGCCGGGAGCGTCGGGGCGGCGCTACTTTTCGGGTCCATGCTCTCTCTCCTTTTCCTGAAGCTCGTACAGGTAATCGTCGAGCCGGTCGAAGCTCTCCTCCCAGAAGCGCCGGTAACGGTCCACCCAGTCGGCGACCTCTTTGAGAGGGCTGGCCTCCAGCCGGCAGGGACGCCACTGCGCCTCCCGCCCGCGCGTGATGAGTCCGGCGTTCTCCAGCACTTTGAGGTGTTTGGAGACGGCGGGCAGACTCATCGCGAACGGCTCGGCCAATTCCGTCACCGAGGCTTCTCCCTGGGTGAGACGGGCGAGGATGGCGCGCCGGGTGGGATCGGCGAGGGCCGAGAAGGTGGCGCTGAGCGGATCGGGCGACATGATATAAACCTCCAGGTTAAATAACCATTCAGTTAAATATGATCCATGCGGCAAGGAATTGTCAAGTGACCCCCAGGGGGTTGAAGCTTTCCCGGAGGAGTCTGCGCGAAGGGCCGGACAGGGGGAGGATGCTGTTCAGACGAGATCGGGGCTGCCCATTTCTATATCGGGCAAGAGGAGGTTTTACTTCAGGATCGGCCCGGTTGTACCGGTCAGGACTCACGAAGAGCGGAAGTCCTGCCGGATCGACCTGCAGCGGCAGCAAACTACTCCCTGCCTTTTTCTGACGTGGGGTGGGGAGGGCGGGAGGGGGCCCGGCGGTTGAATTCGCCAAGTGTAAGTACCCGGCGTACTCCCTCAATGAGCCGGAAAGCCCATCAACAGCCTCGGCGGATCGTTGTAGAAAGGGACGGCCCCCGGAACCGCTTCGCAGAAGCGAAAGTACGGCATCAATTGGGTGATTTCAAACAGCCGGAGGATCGTATCGTTGCAGCCGGCCAGCTCGACCCTCCCCTCGACCGGCTGGAGCCGTTTGTAACACTCGACCAACAGGCGGATTCCGGAGGAATCCATGTAGGTCACCCCGGACAGGTCGAAGCGGAGCCGCGAGCAGCCCTATCGAGGAGTCCGTCGATGGCCTTTTTCAAGAGCTCGTACGAGAAGGTATCCACTTCTCCGACGCAGGTGAGGATGCCGAACGACGGGTGAGCGGTGGTGGTGACCTGAAGCAGTTGCGGCATGGGATCGGGATTCCTTCGGCAGAGTCAGAGCAGGCGAGAAAATAAGCGAATCAGTGGCCGGAGGGGACGAGGCCGAGGTGAGGGATGCGGGGACGCGCCTCAGACGCTTTCAGGTCCGCTCCCGCCGCCTTGCTGATCGTCCACCGGAGGGCTTTGGGGGTCTTATCGGCCCGATAGACCGTCCCCACCCGCAGCGTGGCGGAGAACGCCTGCCCTTCCAGCGGCTGCACCCGGAACTTCAGCTCCAGCCGGGACGGGATCGCGTAGAGGGATTTCAGCCGGGAGCAGAACGCCGACCGTTCCTCCTCGGCGACGTAGAGGACGAGCGGCCTGCGGATCAGGTCGGCGGGCGCCGCGCTCAGCAGCGCGGCGGCTTCCCGGTTGGCCTCCAGGATCAACCCATCGAATGTGGTGACGATGAGCCCATCGGTGCTGGACTCGAAATAGCCGTTGAAGCGGAGCCGTTCCGCCTCCAACTCGGCCCGGAGCGATTCGATCTCCCGCCCCTGCTGCTGGATCAACTCCTCCGCCATGCGCAGTTGAGAGATGGAGGTCTGGAGCGCAACCATTGCCTCCTGAAGGAGTTCGTTCTCGTTTTTCGATTCGTTAATAGCCATAGCGTTACGTTACACCTCAAGGTGAAAGCGGCTGAAGCAGGAGCCCTCCCCCGCCGGGCCGGTGGCGCGGGAGAGATGGAGCCCCCTTCAGTGCTGCGGTAGGTCAGTATCAAGCCGGTGAGCGGGCCAGAGGATGCAGGGTCGCAATAGGACCCTTGATGAGAGAGAAAATACCCCCGGAAAGGGAGGCTTTCCCGGCCCGGCTCCGGTCTCTGCCGGCATGGGGCAGGAAAGAAGGCCAGAGGATCATTTACAAGTATAATGGCCTGTTAAAACCACATCTATAAGGAAAAAAAGAAGGGCGCGTCAGGGAAATCCTGACGCGCCCCACCCGTAAAATGAACTCTCCACATACACTGAGGAACCCTCCGGCGTCCCCCTTCGTCCTACACCCTTCGTCCTACACCCTGCACCCTACCCCCTACACCCTGCACTCAGCCGCCATGGAGCCAGCCCCGCTGGACGGCGTACCGCACGATGTCCACCCGGCTCTCCAGCGCGAGCTTCTCCATCGCGCGGGCCTTGTACGTCTCCACCGACTTGCTGCTGATCGAGAGCTGCGCCCCGACCTCCTTGTTCGTGTACCCCTGCGCGATGAGCCGGAGGACCGCTTCCTCCCGCTCGGAGAGGTCCTGCCCTTCGATCTCGCCCCGCAGCGGCGGCTTCTGGACGAAGCTGCCCACCATCTTGCCCGCCAGCGCCGGGTCGATGTAGGTGCCGCCGCCCGCCACGCTGCGGAGAGCATGGACGAGCTCCTGCGGGGCCGAGCGCTTGAGCACGTACCCCGACGCCCCCGCCTCCAGCAGGCTCCGGAGGTAGCTCGTGTCCTCGTGCATGGTGAGCGCGAGCACCTTCATGTCCGGGCATGACTTCCGCAGCGCCTCCGTCGCCTGGGTGCCGTTCATCCGGGGCATCGAGAGGTCCATCACCACGATATCGGGGTCGCAACCCTTCGTCTTTTCGAGGGCGTCCCGGCCGTCTTCCGCCTCCCCGATCACCTCCATGTCCGGCTCGGCGTTGATGAGCGTCTTCAGCCCCTCCCGCACAACGGCATGGTCGTCCGCCAGGAAGATCCGCAGCTTCTCGGCTTCAGGCATCGGAGGCGCCTCCTCCCATCGGCACGCGGATGAAGAGGGTCGTCCCCAGGCCGGGTTCGGACTCGACCTCCAGCGTGCCCCCGAGCAGTGCCGCCCGCTCGCGCATGCCCCGCAGGCCCAGGTGGTGGCCTGCGGCGGGGCCGTAGAGGGCCTCATCGGGATCGAAGCCGGAGCCGTTGTCCTCGACGATGAGGTCGATGTGGCCGTCCCGGCGTTCGAGCAGGATGCTCACCCGCGACGCGCCGGAGTGCCGGGCGACGTTGTTCAGCGCCTCCTGCGTGATTCGATACAGGGTCGTCTCGATTTCATTGGGGAGCCGCATCGACTCCAGCCCCGAGCTGTGGAAGTCGGCTCCGATTCCGGCCTGCCGTCCCCACTCCTGCACGAAGTTCGCGAGGGTGGTGAGCAGGCCGAGGTCATCGAGCGCGGGGGGCCGGAGCTCCCATGCGAGGGTGTGGATCTCCCGGCCCAGCTCGCTCGCCCGGTGGAGCAGCCGCTCCAGCCGTTCCGCCGCCTCCCCGCCGGCGAGACTTCCCTGGAGCGCCTTGAGCTCCAGGAGCCAGCCGGTGAGGAGCTGGCCCATCCGGTCGTGCAGCTCGCGGGAGATGCGGGTCCGTTCCTCCTCCTGGGCCGTGACGAGCTGGCGAAGAAGCCGCGCCTGCGCCTCCTCCGCGATCTGCCGCTGGGCGAGCGCGGTCTCCCGCGCCACCAGCGCCTCGGAGAGCGACGCCGTCCGCTCGGCGACCCGCGCCTCCAGCTCGCGCTTCGCTTCCATGAGATCCTCTTCCTGCCGTCGCTCCAGGGTAGCGTCGCGGGCGATCTTGGCGAAGCCGCGCAGCCCGCCGGGCTCGTCGTTGAGGCGCATGTTGATCCCGTCGGCCCAGAGGCGCGAGCCGTCCTTCCTCACATGCCAGCGCTTATCCTGCGCCCGGCCCTCCTTGAGGGCGGTCCGGATCTCCTTCTCCGGCTCGCCGCGCTCCCGGTCCTCGGGGGTGAAGATGATCTCCCCGGATCGACCGAGCATCTCCGCCTCCGTCCAGCCGAAGATACGCTCGGCCCCCTTGCTCCAGAAGATGACCCGGTTCTGAGGGTCCAGCATGAACATGGCGTAATCCTGTGCGCCTTCCACCATCAGGCGGAACCGCTCCTCGCTCTGGCGCAGCGCCTCCTCGGCAATCCTGCGGTCGTGGATGTCGGTGGATACGCCGAACCATTGGACGATCTGCCCGGTCGCCGGGTCGCGGTACGGTTCGGCCCGCACGAGGAACCACCGGTAGTCCCCCGCCGCCGAGCGGATGCGATGCTCCACGAGAAAGGTCTTGCCGTTGCGGCGCGCTTCATCGAAACGCTCCATCGTGAGGGCGACGTCATCGGGATGGACGACGGTCGACGCGATCTCTCCCGCCGTCACGGGCTCGTAGGCCTTGCCGGTGTAGGCGGTCCACTGCCGGTTGAAGAACTCGATCCGCCCCTCCCGGTCGGTGATCCAGATGATCTGCGGGACGGAGTCGGCCATCCGGCGGAACCGCGCCTCGCTCTCGCGCAGCGCGTTTTCGGCCTGTCGCCGCTCGGTGATGTCCAGGAAGGAGAGCACCACGCCATCGATCTGATCTTCGAGGGTGCGGTAAGGCCGTATCCGCGCCAGGAACCAGCGTCCGTCCGTGTCGGGCACCTCCCGCTCGACCATGGTGAGCCGCTTCAGCACGCTCTCGGCGTCCCGGGCCAGGTCGGGGTACTCCATCTTGTGGGTGACGTGCTGGAGGGGGCGACCCACGTCCGAGGCGATCAGGTTGAACAGCGACTCCGTCGGAGGGGTGTACCGCTTGATCCGCAGGTCCCGCCCCAGGAAGAGCATGCCGATGTCCGTGGAGACGAGCAGGTTCTGAAGGTCGGCGTTGGCGGCGCTGAGCTCGTCCAGCCGATTCTTCAACTCCTGGTTGAGCGTCGAAAGCTCCTCGTTGACCGATTGAAGCTCCTCCTTGCTCGTCTCCAGCTCCTCCGTCGTCGAGCGCAGCTCTTCGTTGACGGACTGCTGCTCTTCGTTGGATGCCTTCAGCTCCTCCACCGTGGCTTCATACTGGTTCACCGTGCCGCGCAGCTGCATCTGGAGCCGGGCGATCTGCTCCTCCAACAATCGCGCGAGGTCCTCCGGGGTCTCATCCGCCAGGGAAGGAGTCGCCCCGCCGGCATCGTCGGCCAGCTCCTCGAACTGCACGAGGAGGTAGGCGCTCGCGTTCTCCCCTGTCCCGTCGCATCTCATGCGTGATCGTGATCCTTGCTAGCTGCTGTCGCGTCCGAACGCGGGTGAACGGCCCCTGTGTGCTTTACATGACATGCAAAGGTGTCGCTTCCGGTAATTGG
>JAHWJO010000257.1 GCA_019348365.1 Armatimonadota bacterium
GTCACCCTCGGCTCCAAGGCGTTCCCGGAATCGTGGATTCTGGGGGAGGCGCTGAAGCAGCTCGCGGAGGCCGCCAGTCCGGCACGGATCGTTCACCGGAGCAACCTCGGCGGGACGGAGATCGTCTACCAGGCGCTCCGCTCCGGCGACATCGACGTTTACCCCGAATACACCGGCACTGTGGCCGAAGTGCTGATGAAAGCGCCGGGCCGCCCGACGATGGACGAGATGCGAGCGTTCCTGGAGAAGCAGGGGATCGGGATGACCGACACGCTCGGGTTCAACGACGGCTACGCGCTCGCCGTCATGCCCGAAACCCAGAAGAAGTACGGCCTCTACAAGATCTCCGACCTCGCGAAGCATCCGGACCTCCGTCTGGCGTTCACTCACGAGTTCGTGGGCCGGAAGGACGGCTGGGCCGGGCTTTCGAAGCATTACGGCCTGAAGATGAATAACGTCCGGGGCATCCAGCACGAGCTGGCCTACACCGCCATCGATTCGGGGCAGATCGACGTGATGGAGATCTACACCACCGACGCGCAGATCGCCAAACTCGGACTGAAAATGCTGGGAGACGACAAAGATTTCTTCCCCCGGTACGACGCGGTGCTCCTCTACCGGCTCGACCTGCCCCACCGCGCTCCGGAGGCGTTTGAGGCAATGACCCGGCTGGTCGGGAAGATCGACGAGGAGCGGATGATCCGCGCGAACGCCGCCGTGGTGCTGGACAAGAAGCCCACGCAAGCCGCCGCCGCATCGCTGATCGAAGCCTCCCTGGGAGGAGATGCGCCAAAGGGCGGGACCGCCGCTCCCGCACTCTCCGGAAGGAGCACGGAGATCACGCGAGACCTCCTCCGGCATCTCCAGCTCGTGACGCTCTCGCTGCTGGCGGCGATCCTCCTCGGCATTCCCCTCGGGATCCTCGCGACCCGCTCCCGCGCGCTGGCGGCGATCACGCTCACCGGGGCCGGTCTGCTCCAGACGATCCCTTCGCTCGCGCTGCTGGCGCTCCTCATCCCCCTGTTCGGGATCGGGCTGGTCCCTGCCCTGATCGCGCTGTTCCTCTACAGCCTGCTGCCCATCGTACGGAACACCTACACCGGCCTCGCCACCGTCCCGCCCGCCCTTTCCGAATCGGCGGAGGCGCTGGGATTGCCGCCAAGGGCGCAGCTCCTCCGTGTGATGCTCCCCATGGCGTCCCCCGCGATCCTCGCCGGGATCAAGACGAGCGCGGTCATCAACGTGGGGACGGCGACCCTGGCGGCGCTCATCGGGGCCGGGGGGCTGGGAAACCCGATCATGCAGGGGATCGCCCTCCGCGATACCTCGCTGATCCTTCAGGGCGCGATTCCCGCCGCCCTCCTCGCCCTCGCCGTCCAGATCGGGTTCGACCTGCTGGACCGCGTCACGATCCCACGGGGGCTCCGGCTGACGCGATAACTCAAGGTTCAAGGTTCAAAGTTCCAGGTTCAAAGTTCCAGGTTCGAGTGGCGTTGGGCGAGACGCGCTCACTTGAAAATCGCATCTCCTGTCAGGCACACTGTTTCCTGGTGTCACGAGGGTCTGAGGGTTGAAAGGTCCGTTGCGCTCGCTTTTTAGGTTTACGGACTCTGGTAGGGAGCGTGGTGCGTCGGATGGTCATGTTTTCTCCTCAACATCGGCTGGACCGTCCCCTGGAGGGAGGGGACCACACGCTGGGAAATCCTTCTGCGCGGCTCACGCTCGTCCAGTACGGCGATTATCAGTGCCCCTACACCGCCCGGACGATCCCCGTCGTGGCGAAGATCCTGAATCGCGCGGGGGACGATCTGTGGTTCGCCTACCGCCATTTCCCGCTCGCCGACATCCCTCCCCATGCGCAACAGGCTTCCGAAGCCGCCGAAGCCGCCGCCCAGGGCAAGTCCTGGAAAATGCACGAGACCCTCTTCCAGCGTTTGAGGCAGCAGGACGAGCGTCATCTGGACGAGTACGCCGAGTCCCTCGGGCTGGATACGAATCGCTATCGCCGGGAGATGGATGAACATGCCCACGCCGAAAAGGTGCAGCGGGACCGGGAAAGCGGCAAACGGAGCGGGGTGGAAAGTACGCCGACGTTCTACATGAACGGCGTCCGCTACGACGGCCCGAACGAGATCGAGCCCCTTATGGAAGCCCTCCGGCAATCCGTTCAGAGTTCCGAATGACCCAAAATGACCCACTTGTCTTTCGATTATCTGAATAGCTGAAAAAGCGAACGAATCCGCAGCACCGCGCCACACGGCGGGGAGGGGAGCTGCACTTTCATCGCGTTTCGGGCGGCCCTGTGTCTTCTGACCTTTAAGGAGATGTACCGAAATTGTCGACTCTGCCATCCTCTCTCCACACCACCCCGCCCGTTTCGGAAAAAGTTCCGGATGATCCTCACGCCCCCTCACCCGGCGCGCAGCTGGCGAACCGGTATCAGGAAGTGCGGCGCTTCAGCGAGCGCCTCTGCGAGCCCCTGGAGGCCGAGGATTACGTCATCCAGTCCATGCCGGACGTGAGTCCCGCCAAATGGCACCTCGCCCACACGAGTTGGTTCTTCGAGACGTTCCTCCTCGCTCCCGGCCTCCCCGGCTACCGCTCGCCTCACCCGCAGTACGGCTTCCTGTTCAACTCTTATTACAACGCCGTGGGCGACCGCCATTGCCGGGCGCAGCGCGGATTGCTCTCCCGGCCCACCGTCCGCGAGACGTACGACTACCGCCGCCATATCGATGAAATGATGATGCATCTCCTTCGTTGCTCGGAGGACGCGCAGCTCGCCTCTCTGGAACCTCTGGTGACGCTGGGCCTCCACCACGAGCAGCAGCATCAGGAATTGATCCTGACGGACCTCAAGCACGTCTTCTCCGTCAACCCCCTCCGCCCGGCCTACATAAAGAGTGCCCCCCTGCAGGCGTCGCCCCTCCCGCCGCCGATGGAATGGGTGGAATTCGACGAGGGAATCCATGAGATCGGGCATACGGGAGAGGGTTTCTGCTTCGATAACGAGACTCCCCACCACCGGGTTTTTCTGGAGCGGTACGCGCTCGCCGACCGTCTCGTCACCTGCGGCGAGTACCGGGCTTTCATGGAAGAGGGCAGCTACGAGCGCCCGGAATTCTGGCTCTCCGCCGGGTGGGCCACGGTGCAGGAGCGCGGGTGGAAGGCCCCGCTCTACTGGGAGCGGCGGGACGGGGAATGGCAAATCTTCACCCTGAGCGGCATGAGGGAGATCGACGACGCGGAGCCGGTTTGCCACGTCAGCTATTACGAAGCCGACGCCTACGCCCGATGGTCCGGCGCGCGCCTCCCCACAGAATCGGAGTGGGAGATCGCCGCGCGGGACACGCCCGTCCGGGGGAACTTCGCGGAGGACGGCAGATTCCACCCCATGCCTCTGGGTTCCGTGCCGGAGGGTCCTGCGCTCCACCAACTCTACGGCGACGTGTGGGAGTGGACCCGCAGTCCCTACGAGCCTTACCCCGGCTACCAACCCGATCCGGGGGCGCTCGGCGAATACAACGGAAAGTTCATGTGCGGCCAGTACGTGCTGCGGGGCGGTTCGTGCGCGACCTCCCTGACCCACATCCGCCCGACCTACCGTAATTTCTTCCCCCCCGACGCCCGATGGCAGTTCTCGGGAATCCGACTGGCGAGGCAGGCATGACTGTAAAATCGGCTCTTGAAGATTTGCAGGATGAGGAGAACGTGGATACCGGAGAGGAAATGGAACTTTCCGTTCTCTCCGATGAGCAATCGCCGGAGATCCGGCGATTCCGGGCAGAGGTCATTCAAGGCCTCTCACAGCCCCATAAGGCGCTCCCCTGTAAGTACTTCTACGACGAGCGCGGCTCGCAGCTCTTCGACCGCATCTGCGAGTTGGACGAATATTACCTCACCCGCACGGAGATCGAGATCATGCGCGCGCATGTGGGGGAGATGGCGGAGCGAATCGGCAGCGGCAGCATCTTGATTGAGTACGGCAGCGGCAGCAGCATGAAGACTCGTTACCTCCTCGACCATCTGCACGAGCTGCGCGCGTACGTCCCCATCGACATCTCCCGCGAGCATCTCTACCGCTCCGTCGAGCGTCTGGAGGCGGCGTATCCCGGCCTCCCCATCCGGCCCGTCTGCGCCGACTACACCTCCGATCTCCTGCTCCCGATACCGAAGGATCATCCCTCGCGGAGAGTGGTCTATTTCCCCGGCTCCACGCTCGGCAATTTCGAGCCGGGTGAAGCGCTGCGGTTCCTTCAGCGAGTCGCGCGGGTCTGCGGGGAAGGGGGCGGCCTCCTGATCGGGGTGGACCTGGAGAAAGACGAGAGCGTGCTGGAGCCCGCCTATAACGACCGAGAAGGAGTGACGGCGGCCTTCAACCTGAACCTGCTCCACCGGATGAACCGGGAATTGGGAGCAGATTTCGATGTGGAGGGGTTCCGCCATCGCGCGATCTACAATCGCCCGGAGGGGCGGATCGAGATGCATCTCCAGAGCCTGCAAAAACAATCGGTGAGGATCGGCAATGTAACGATTCAGTTCGCGGAGGGAGAACGTCTCTGCACGGAATATTCCTACAAATACACGCCCGTACGGTTTGCACAACTGGCAGATGAAGCGGGGTTTGCGGTGGAGCAAGTCTGGACGGACCCCCGGCGCTGGTTCAGCGTTCAACTGCTCCATCGAACGAGCAAATGAATTGCGTTTAATCGATGAGGGCGCCGCCGCAGCTGCTCCCCGCTCCGGCGGTGCAGCCGAAGCAGTGGCTCCCCACGGCGACGGAGGATCCGGCCAGTAACGTGGAGTCCAGGTCGCGGACGTGACGGACGGGGGCGGACAGGGGAAGATCGAGCATCTGGTTGAAGTCGCAGTCGTAGAGGCGGCCGTCCCACGCCACGCTCACCGTATCCCGGCACATCAGGCCCTCGACGGTCGCCGGGTTGAAGGCGTTGGCCAGCAGCTCCATATACGCCTCGTACTTCCCCTCGCGTCGGAGTGAATGGGCGAAGCGTTGGATCGGCATGTTGGCGAGGGTGTAGAGGCGATTGAACCGGATTCCAAAACGCGCCTCCAGCTCGCGATGGTAGTCGGCTTCCAATTCCGCCTGAGAAGGGGGGAGGGAGGTCCCCACCGGATTGTAGACCAGGTGGAGCCGGAGATCCGACCCCTCTTCGCCGTACCCCAGGGAATTCAGTTTCCGGAGCGCGACGATGCTGGCGGCGAAAACGCCGATCCCCCTCTGGAGGTCCACGTTCTCTTCCAGATAGCAGGGAAGAGAGGCGATGACTTCCACCCCGTGCCCGGCCAGGAATTCCGGCAGATGCGTTTTGCCGGGCACGCTCAGGACCGTCAGGTTGCACCGGTCGATGACGTGGCAGCCCAGCGATCGCGCTACCGAAACCAGATGCTCGAAGTGCGGGTTCATCTCCGGCGCGCCCCCGGTTATATCCACGGCTTGCGGGCGGCAGCGTCGGAGCGCCTCCAGCACCTCCTCCACCGTCTCGCGGGACATGACCTCCGTGCGCTGGGGTCCGGCATCCACATGGCAATGGGAGCAGGCCTGGTTGCACCGCTTCCCAACGTTCACCTGGAGGACCCGAAATGCGGTTCGCCGGAGGGTGAGTCCGTTCTCATGGAGGACCCGATCAAAGAGCGGCATGGAGAAACTCCGTGGGTGACATGCTGGCGAGACGACCGTAGAGCCGTATAATGGACCTGTAGGCTTGTGATGTCCTTATACCCCGGCACGTTCCGTCGAACTGTCCGGGACCTCCGAACGCCCGGCGCCAGCGTGGCGGACGGACTTCTCCTCCGCACCCGGCGAGCATGTATCAGAAAGCGAGAAGAGAGGATGCAGGAGCTGCTTCATCGGATCGTTCGGCGACAGCCGTACCCGCTCCTGTTCGCCACGGTAAGCGGCGCGCACCTCTACGGCTTCCCCTCGCCCGACTCGGATTACGACCTCCGGGGGGTTCATCTCCTGCCCCTGCCGGAGATCGTCGGGCTGGAGCCGGGCTGCCTGACGGTCGAGACCTCCTCGGTGGAGGAGGGGCGGGAGATCGACCTGGTGACCCACGACGCGGGGAAGTTCTTCGGCCTGCTGCTGAAGAAGAACGGCTACGTTCTGGAACAACTCTATTCCCCTCTCATCGTTCATGCCACCCCGGAGCACGAGGAGCTGAAGGAGATCGCGCGGGGGTGCATCACCCGCCACCACAGCCACCACTACTTCGGGTTTGCGGAGACCCAGTGGAAGCTCTTCTCCAAAGAAGAGCCGCCGAGGGTGAAGCCGCTCCTCTACCTCTACCGGGTGCTGCTGACGGGTATCCACCTCATGCAGACCGGGGAGGTCGAAGCGAACCTGGTCCGGCTGAACGAAGAGTTCGGGCTGCCCTACCTGACGGAACTGATCGAGCGGAAGCGTGCGGGGACGGAGCGATCCACCCTGGAAGCGGCGGACCTGCTGTTTCACGAACGGGAGTACGAACGGCTGCGGGGCGTTTTACAGCAGGCGTACGAGGGGAGCGGCCTGCCGGAGACTCCGTCGTGCAGGGGCGCGCTGAACGACCTTTTGATCCGGCTGCGGACCGAGGGACTCACCCACTGAGGATGGGAACGGGAGTACGGTTTGCTCTACCCGTCTTCCGGGGGGGGCTCCGGCGCATCTGCGGGTCTCAGGCGCGAGATCAGGCTGAAGAACTCTCCGACGATCTCGGGCCCGGTCCGGGGGGGGTCCTCCTCCGGGTGTTGATCCGCCCAGTCCGGAGCGAGGATCAGGGGGACCCAGGGGATGACGGATCCCTGATGCGTTCTTCCCAGCAGCGACAACGCAA
>JAHWJO010000258.1 GCA_019348365.1 Armatimonadota bacterium
GGAGGTCTGCCGCGCCCTCTCTCGCGGTTTGGCAAAGAACGGGAACAGAATAGGGGCGAGAATGGCGATTATCGAGATGACCACCAGCAGCTCGATCATGGTGAACCCCTTCTTACGGGAATGGGGGATGAGTTTCATATTGGCCTCTTGGATCTTAATACGGGGAACGGGATAGAGCCAGCACGCCCCTCCCGGTTCCCTGGAGGAAACCTGTTGCCGCTATTGTATCACTTCACTCAACTTTGTGGTAGCTCTTCTCTGTCGGCCTCCCGAATCGCACCCCATTGGCAAGCGTGATGACCCGTGCTATCAGGGCCGTATATCTGGATACTTTTCATTCTTCTTCGCGGGCAAGAATCAACAGTCCCGCAAGTACCAAAGCCCCCCCGACCCACGTATAAAAACTGGGACGCTCCCCGATGAGCAGGAAGGCCATGGCGGCGGTGACAATGGGCATAGGAGTCGTCCACATCCCCGCCGTGCTTGCATCCATATGTCGCATCGCTTGGGTGAGGAGAAGATAGCTGAGTCCCGTCCCCAGAATGCCCATATAAAGCATTCCGCCCACGGTGACGGGGGTGAAATCGTGCGGCCATGTTCCGGCGACCGCCCAGGCGACTCCCGTGAGGACGGAAGCGAGCAGGAAAAAGGCGATCAGCGCCTGGAGGGACTCCGCCTGCCGGAGAGCACGTTTCTGGCAGACGGCGTACACCGCCCATGAAGTGCCGGCGAGGAAGACAAGGAGGTTGCCCAGCAGTTTGGAGGAGTGGAAGACCTCGTGCAACGGGTGTCCGTTCCACCCCACGATGAGCATCCCCACTGTACAAACGATGGAGCCGACTGCTTTGAACCCACTCCACCCTTCGTCGAGGAAGACCCAGGCAAGGAGGAGCAGCACGACGGCTTCCCCCTGGATGATGAACGATGCGGCGCTGGCGGTCGTGTAGCTCAGTCCCAGGTTGTAGAAGATGTAGTTCAGCGCGGAGGCGACGCCCCCTACGAGCATTACCCCCATGGAGACGCGGGGCCACGTCCAGGCTTTTCCCTGCGACCGGAACCAGATCAGTAGCGCCAGCGTTCCGAGCGCGTACCGGAGGAAGGCGATGGCATACGGGTCGAAGGAGGGGAGGACCAGCTTGACCGCCACCGGAATCGTGCCCCACAGGAGGGTCGTCCCCGACGCCTGAAGGATGGCGGTCCCCCGACTCCCCCGCACGAGTAGCAGGGGGGATTCCCCGGCGGAAGGAGAAGGTTCAGGCATCGACGCTCGGTCGGGAGCGGAACATCTTCAGCCGCAGCTTCAGCCAGCGCGCGTTGATCTTCCCCCGGAACATGAGGCGTCCGTTCAGGTGCAGCACCGGGATGCACCGCCCGTATCGCTCCAACAGCTCCGGGTCGGAAGCGATGTCGATCTCTTCCAGGAGGAAGTCGTACTCCCGGCGAATCTCCATCAGCTCGTCTTTCGCGCGGTCGCACAGGCAGCAGCCGTCCCGCGTGTAGAGGGTGAGGAGGGGCAGGGCCGTTTCCATCGCATCCAGCCCTTTCAACCCCGCCGAATATGAGCCAGCGGGTTGCCGCCCGCAAGGGGGTCCTCGTTCATCCAGTATCCCTGCTCGTCCAGGAGGAGGAGCCCTTTCTTCTTCGCATCGCGCACCTGTTGGAGCAGCCTGCGGGCGGAAGGATGCTCCGGATCCTCCCGCAACAGCTTTTGAAGCTGCTCGATGGCCTCATCCATCCGTCCCCGCGCCCGGTGGAGATGCGCTTCCGCGTAGTGAAGGGCGGAATATTCCGACGGGTTCAACAGGCGGTCCGGCGGGATCTCGGACAGGATCTCTCGCGCTTCGTCGACGTTCTTCCCGGTTGCCAGGAGCACCGCCAGCGTCGAGCGGGCGTAGACGTATTCCGGATGGACCTCTATCGCCCGCCGGAGCAGGGTTTCCGCCTCGTCCCGGTCCACCAGCAACGACAGGTTGTGATAGAGCATCGGAACGTCCGGGTACTTCTCCAGGAGCTGCCGGAGGATGCGCTCCGACCGCTTCGGATTCGTCATCTGGGCTTCGATGGACTCGATCACGCCCTCCACCGCCCCCTCCGGGAGTTCGGGGCCATTGAACACCGCCTCGATCTGATCGGGAGTGACCTCCATCCGGCGGTCCTCAAACCGGAGCGCCAGGATCTCCCCGTCCTTCCAGTGGCCGTGGTCTTTCAGGGCCGTCGCCGCTTTGATCCGGGCGCTCCACGGGGTGTCCGGGCTCTCCAGCAGGTGACGGACGATGCTCACCGCCCGGTCCGAGCCGAGCGAGAGGAGGATGCCGAGGCCCACGTCCAGGTCCTCCTCGAACAGGAATTTCTCCCCCACCCAGAGGAGCTGCGGGTACCGCTCCAGAAAAGCCCGTCGATCCTCCGGAGTGGCTTTATGGTAGGCGTCTTCGTCCGGCATGAGGAGCGGGACGATCTCCCGGAACCGCTGGAGGTCGATCAGCTCGGCGATGCCGATGTAGGGGAACGTGGGCGCGATGGTGGGACCGGGGTGGCCGATCTCCAGCGCGGTCAGCTCCAGCGACGGAGGTTCGGACGGAGGCTGGAGGAGGCGGTAGTATCCGATCGCTTCCCGCGTGTGCCCGGTGTTGGCGGCGGCAGCGGCCAGCACGGGCAGGGTGGTGGAATGGACGCTGCGCTCCTCCTCGGAGATTTTCCGGGCGACTTCATACGCCCGGTCGTGCTCCCCCATCAGGCCGTGCGCCTTCGCCAGAGCGGCTCTCGCCGCAAAGCTTTCGGGGAGTGGGAGGGCGGTCAACTCCGAATAGGCGGCCTGCATGGCAGCGTCGTCGTACCGCGCCCGCGCGATCATGATGAGTCGGAGCCATGCTTCCACCTCGCTCGGATCGATTTCCAGCGCCTTCCGGCATGATGCTTCCGCTTCGTCCAGCCTGCCGGTCAGGAACTCGGCTTCCGATAGAAGCAGCCGGGGGATGACGGCTTGGGACAGCGCGTCAACGGCCTGCCGGAGCGACTCCTGCGCTCCGGAGAGATCGCCGCCGTACCGCCGGATGTTGCCGTCCTCCTGCCAGAACGATCCCTCCTCCGCCTCCTCGAACGAGACGCCGAGCTTCTCTGCGGCGGCTTTCAGGATCTCGTCCCCCTTCTCAATTACACCTTTCAGGCGCTCCATTGTATCGGGGTCAGGGTTCAGCTCCTGCATGCGCCGGAAGCACCGGACCGCATGGGCGTACATGTCGTTCGCGGCGTAGGTCACCGCCCCCAGGTGGAGGGCGCTCGCCCGATCCGGCTCCAGCAGCAGCAACCGCTGGAGGGGCAACAGGGCGCGCCGCCGTTGATCCATCCCCAGCAGCGCCCGCACGGCCAATTCCGGAAAATCGGGATTGTCGGGATAGCGGTCCGACGATTCGAGCGCCAGATTTGCCGCTTCTACAAGCGATTCTTCCTGGAGGAGCTGTTCGACCTTGCGTACCTGGGAACTGCCCGGACGGGGAGCGGTCACTGCTTTCTTCTTCTGCGCCTTCTTTTGCGGTTTCGCCATAAGATGAACAACCTCGATACGGGAGAATGGGGTGACTCTCGTAAAGAGGATAGGGAACTTTCCCGCTTTTGGCAATGAGAGGAGGTTCTTGTTCCAGGGCATGTTGGCCCGGCGACTTCAGTCGCCGGGCCAACAACCTTGGCCTGAGTTCCTACATGGGGGGATTCCTTACTCTCGCCGCTCCAAAACCCGGATATGAATCCATAACCCGCCGGAAAAGACCTTCAACTGGCCTGTGGTCTGTAAATGCTTCTTCTGTCGTGCGAGAGATTCGTCGAGGAGCTGCCGGGATGCCGAATAGAGCACCGCACGCCCCTGCGGCTGGAGGCGGTCGGAGAGGTGGTGAAGGAGGGCATCATAGAGGGGGGCGATTTCATGCTTCTCGCGTTTCGTTCGCATTCCGAACGGCAGGTTCGCGAGGACCTCCCGGCACTCCGGCCACGACTCCGGGCGCGAGGCATCCCCTTTGTGTATCTGAATCCGACTCGCCAGCCCTGCCGCTCCTACGTTGGTGCGGGCCGCCGTTACGGCGGTGGGGCTCACGTCCAGGCCGACCGACTTCGAGGAGTTGTCCAGCAGCGCGCGCTCGATGAGGAGCGTTCCGCTGCCGCAGGTGGGATCGAACACGACTCCCCTGCCCCCCCCCGGCGTACGGCAGAGGCGGGCCAGGCACGCGCCCACGACCGGGTGGATCGCTGCCCCGACATCTTTGACCCGGTAGGCGAACCGGGAGTCATTCATGAAGCGAGGCCGGATGAACACCTGTCCGGCATCCACGCCGGAGTGAAGGATCAGCTCCACGTCGTAGCGGGAGGGGCTGTCCCTCCATCCAAGGGGGATCAACCGGCTTCGGACCTCCGACAGCAATCGGCGCAGCATGTCCCGCCGTAAAGAGATCCCCTGCACCGACAGCCGGTACTGAACCGCGTCCCTGTCCGTGGAAACCCACTCCCGCCACCGGGAGAGGAGGGGGAGTTGAGAGAGCGCGTCCAGTGTTGTCACGGATGACGAGGGATCATCCGGCGAGAGAGGCGGAACCTCCCCGGCGTGAATCATGACTCCGTAGACGCACCGGAGGGCGGGGATCAGGTCCGTTGGAGGGGTGTGCGGGGGGCAGCGCAAAAGACCGGGGAGGAGGGGGGAAGGCGTGAGGGAAAGGCCCCGCTCGTCGGCTTCTTCCTGCGCGACGGCTTCCAGGCCGAGGGGGGCATCCACGTACAGGTCCAGCAACGGGAAGCCGTCGGGATTCCATTCTGCCGGGCGAGCGGGGGGAGATGCCCGGTCGAGGGCTTTGCGATAGGCTTCCCGCTCGCGGGGGTCGTCACCGGGCGGATGTTGCCGGAGGGCTTCATCGATCCCTTCCCCTTCCAACGCTCCCAGCGCCAGGTAGAGGGAGGAACGAACGTAGCTCATCGTTTCGCGTTCCAGCGCCCGGATCAGCGGGGTCACGCTCTCGGGCGCGGCGATCTTTCCCAGGGCGACGGCGGCATTCTGCCGCACCTTGGCCTCGGGGTCGTCCCCCACGGCGCGGCTCAGGTCCTCCACCGCTTCCCCCGCTTTGAGCGCGCCGAGGAGATAAGCGGAAGCCTTACGGAGGGGCGGCGTGCCATGGAGCAGCGCCTCTCGCAGCGCCGGCGCCGCTTCGGAGCCGAACGAGAGAATCCGTTCGCTGATGCGCCGCTGCTCGACCGGGTCGGTCGTATCCAGCATATCGATGAGCGCCTGGATTTCGGAAGGGTTCGTCATCGGAAGGTCCGAACAGTGTCAGATATAGAGGGCCGAAAACGAGAAAGCCCGGGTATTTCTACCCAGGCTTCGTCGATAGTATGAGAGAACCGCGTTTGAGCGAGGGGGAATTACGCCATGCGCTCGGCGGTGAGGCGGCTTTCCTGATATTCCAGCCAGGTTGAGCCCCGGCTGTACGCTTCCGGGTTCTTGGACTGCACGCACTGCTTGCACCGCATATCGATCTTCATGCTGCGCATGGTGAGCGGAAAATTCTCCAGCGGGCTGCCGCATGACGTGCAGGCGGGCACTTCGTTCTCTTCGTTCATACTCAGGCGTTCTCCCAAAGGCGAGACGGATTCACGGATCGTTATACAACATGGAGACGTGTGACCGCGTCAGGCTCCGAAGAGCCGTTGTACGGTAATTAGAAGACGGTCAGGCGCAGCGAGCGGTTCCACCCGTCGCCAGAGAGGAGGAGGGCATCACCGAGCGGTCAGAGACGGTCAGTGGCGGGAGAAGATCAGGACTCGTCCTCGTCCTCCCCGATGGAGAGCCAGTCCGTATCGGAGTCGAGATCGTCCAGGCCCACTTCCTCTTTCCAGTTGATGAGGAGTTTCTCTTCATCCCGACGGTTACCTGGACGCTTCTCTTTGGGAACGGCGGCCTGTTCCTTTTTGGGGGGAGTGAACTTCGCGATGCCGCCGGCCGAGCGGGTCTTCGGGCGGGGTCCCTTGCGGTCATCATCGCCGCCGCCACCGCCATAATCGGGACGGGGGAACCGGGGGGTGAAGTCGCTGGAGCGCGGTGGGGCCGAGGATCTTTCGCCGCCTCCGGGCCGGCCTTCGCTGCTCCGAGGGGGGCCGCTGGAACTCCGCGGCGCGAAGGATCCGGGAGCGGGGCCGGAAGCGTCCATGTTGCGTTGCTGTTTTCGCAGACGACGACACTCCGGGCAGCGGATGGGAGCGCTGAGGCCTTTTTCCTCGAAGAAGGCCTGTTCGCCGGCGGTAAAGACGAACGTGTTATTGCAGTCCCGGCACGTCAAATTCTTGTCTTCTGCCACTGGAATTAAATTCTCCTCACCTTTCAAATGATCACGTTGGACATCTGCATCGCTGCATTCATGGGACAACGGATCCCCATGAGCGGACGGACTTGCTCTCCATTGTTCCAGATTTTGGGGGGTGTTACACTGACCCGCGCCGCCCGTCTCGCCGGTTGTTCACCTCTGGATTCACACCCGAAGGGGAGGAGGAGCGCGGAAGAGGAGTTCGGCCCCGGATCGGCAATGAATCGAAGCGCTCATGACCTTCCCGGACCCATCTTCCTACGATAGCATCAGTATAGATTGAGCGTGGGGCATTGTCAAACAACAATTCATGAATAAAACAGACACTCAAAGACGGCCCCCCTCATCGGCAAGGGAAGCGAATCGTGATACAATTGCATCATAGTCCAGCGGGACATACGGGGATCGTTCTCCCGCTGAAGCTCCATCGAGCGTCGTTAGGAGGATGGAGGATCACCCACGCCTCACGACACCGGTCGTGAAACGGTG
>JAHWJO010000259.1 GCA_019348365.1 Armatimonadota bacterium
GGCCGAAAGACTCTCTCCCGTACGGTCAGATCCCTCGCGTACGCTCGGGATGACAAGAAGATACGACTCGGGAGGACATGCAAGTACTTATCGGGAGGACAGAAGAGATACCCTTTGCGTAAGTCCTGTTGATATCAATAGATCCAGCCGGTCGTCCAGTCCCCGCAGGGGGACTTCGCGCCCTTGTTGCCCGCGACTTGAGTCGCCGGGCACGCGTGAACGGCCCCAATACATACGAGGACCAATGCTCAGGCCGTCGGTTACGGCTTCACTTCACCGTCGCCGGAACTTTCGCCGCCGGGGGGACGGTCGTACGCCCAGTAACGGTTCCCCACCTGCAAGAGCGTCACGATCCCGATCCTCGGCCCCCGGATCTTCCGCCGCGCCCCGGCGATCTCCTCGTCGGAGGCGTTCATGGACTTCAGCCACGCCTGCGCCTTTTCCAGCGCCGGGTCCTGATCCCGATCCCGCTCCTCCTGCTTCGCCCGGTACCAGTCTCCCTTGAACTGCGAGGGGGCTAGGTAGACCGGCGGGTGGACCTTCTCCCAGTCCTGGTACTCGAAAACCTTATCGGGGCGGAGGTGGAGCAGAATCCGGCTCTTCGCCGCGTCTTCGGGGGAGATCTCCCTCGGCATCTCCATTCGCAGGGCTTTCTCGCAGAGCCGGAGCTGTTCGCCGGTGAACCCGGCCAGGGGGAGGCCCGCCGCCGAGACGATCTTCCGCCGCCCTTCGGGGGGGAGGGAAGCGTAGAGGAGCAGGGAGTCCCGGTTGTTCCCGGCGAGTCCCCATTCCTCCCGGATGCCGTGCCTGCGCCGGAGGGCCAATTCCAGGTCCCACAGCTTGAACGCCGGCTCCGGCAAAACCGCGATCTCCGATAACTCGTCCAGCGTCGGGAAGTCCGGTCGTGTCCGGGCAATCTTCCATCGCCGCAGGAGCCGGTTCGGCACGTCGAGGGTCCGTTCGGAGAAGTAGTTGTGCCGCCGGACGGTCACGAAATCGCCTTTGACCGCCCACTCGGACTGGAGCGATTCGGCGGCCCGGTTCAGCACGTCCCAGATGGCCACCCCGTCCCATTTGAATTTCGTTTTCTCGTAGGTGCGGAGGTAGTAATCGGCGAGGATGGGTTGACCCGTCTTCTCGTGCAGAGCCGCGAAGAAGTCCGCCGAATCGATGAAGTCGCGGGGGTTGCCGGTCTCCTGGTCGAACCGCGACGGCTCCTCGCCGGGTTTCTTCTCTGGCTTCGGCGCGGCTTCGGGGGGGAGGTCCGGTTCCGGCGCGAGGGCAATTTTCTTCTTCAGTATGGGATGTGCTTCGAGGAGGCGGGGATCGGGTTCCCTGAGTGGGATGCGGGTCCGGTCGGGCACGCCCTTCAGGGCCGAGTTGTAATGCTCCGTAATCATATACCCCTTGTCCTGCTCCCCAATAGTGGTTCGGAGGACGAAGATCACCTGATCGGGACGGTCGCGGTTCAGATGGAAGCCCAACTCCAGCCGCATCCGGTCCAGGGGGACCTCGGCCAGCTTCTCCTGTCCGAAGGGGGTGTTCCGGCTCTGTTCCTTTTGCAGACGCTCGGCGGCGTCGCGGGAGAGGGTCCGGTCGGCGAGCGTGTAGTTGAACTTCTCGCCGTTCCTCAGCCGGATCATGTCATCCGGGGCGAGTTGCGAGTAGAGGTGGAGCGCATCCTGAAGGCCGGGATTGAGCCCCATCGATTCGAGCGCGCCCGCGTGTTCCTGCCACCGACGCTTCTCGGCCTCATCTTTTTCGGCTTCCGCGCGAGCCTTCGCCTCTTCCGCGCGTAGCTTCAGCTCCTCTTTCGGCGTTCGCGTGTAGGGCAGCAGGGCATCCAGCTTCTCGACCATGTGGAGGAGCATCTCGTCCTCGTCCTTGCGCCGCCGCTCCTCTTCCGCGAGCCGCTCCCGGAGGGTCTGGGTGAGTTGATAGCGGTACCTCTCCGGTTTATCGCCGTGGACCCTCCAGGTAAGGTGAAACATGCGCGCAACCTGCTCCATCACGCTCCGCGCCGTCACCTCTTTCGCCAGGACGGTGAGCTTGATCTCCTCCAGCTCCTTCGCGACGTAGTACCGCGCGCCGGTCAGCCCGGAGAGGGTGTCTGCCAGCTCTTTCAGGTCCCCCGCCTTCAGACGCACGGTGATTAGCTTGTTCAGGCGCGGGTCGCGAGAGAAGAAATCATCGGGAGCCGGGGACGCGGATTCGACCGTAGGGGGCGTTTCGGCGGAAAATGCGGGGCCATTCAGGGGGCATGAAGCCGCCAGAAGCAGGAAAAGAACGAGCCGGGAACGGATGGGAGCCAGGAAAAAGAGAAAGGACCGGATAGTCATGATCGCCTCCGGCCATGAGTTCCAGCAAGGAAGCTCAGTCTCCTTCTAAAGCGAACTCCCGCGTCACGTCGTTGACTGCACGTTCCACCCTCTCCATCCACTCCGGGGAAGTCGCGTAGAACGTCACCGCATCGAAATCAAATCCCATATCGAACCAGACCGGGCAGTTTCGGATCACCTGCGCGAGAGACTTGTCAGGATAAGGATCGAAACTTCTCCCCTTCACCACCTTCTTTTCCGGCCAGAGGAGGCCGTGAAGGCAGGAGTCCATCCATTCGTTCACGTCGGGCTGCCACAATCGGCTCTCGAAGATAGCGGGCTCATAATCAAAGCTGATAGCAGACCAGTCGACGCGAGCGGCGCGGGGGTAGAGAGAAAGATTGACCGGTTCCTGACAGCCCCGGTACAGAATCCAGCGATGGCCGGGCGGCTGAACGTCTCTCAACACGCCGATGAAGAGTCTTCCCATCGCCCGGTGAAGCCCCTCCCAATCCTCGCACCACCCCAGGGTAGGATGATTCTCCGCCAGTGCTTCGTCTTTATGAGAAATGTCTTTCGCGAGGGCCGTCAATGTCGGTAGGTGACCGTAACGGGATTTGACAGCAGCGAGTTTTGGCGGCTTCCAGAAATAATCCCGTCTCGACGTAGCGAGGGTCCGTTTCCAAACTTTGTAGCGGATGTATTCCGGAAGGGGCGGCAGAGGAACGGAATCAGTATCTCTCATCGGTGAAGGGCTCCGGTCAGAAGCTCGTGCTGAGGTTAATCCCGAAGTTCCGGCGCTCCACAGCAAGCAGGGTCACGCTGTGCCGCTTCCAGGCATACGTCGCGGCGAGGTGCGAGTTCACGCCGTCGTGCATCAGCATCGCCGACCAGTTCGGGGTCAGGCTCGCGTGGATGCCCCAGGGGACGAGGAACTTATCCTCGAATTCGCTGTAGCTCAAACCCACGTACGGCGCGACGGGAACGTCGAGGGCGGGCTGGAGGCTCTTGCTCAGGGTGACGTAATAAGCCTGCCCGTGCGGCGTGCCGATCCGGTCCGAGCTGGTGCCGAAGATGACGGCGGGACGGGTCGCCGTTTCGGAGAGGGCGCGCCAGTTCGCCACCGGGTTCACCTCCCCCTCGCCCTCGTTGATCTCCAGCCCCAGCTGGAAACTCGGCGAAATTCGACGCATGAGGATGGTGCGGTGCGTGGCGCGGTCGATCACGCCCTCCACGTAACGGTGGGAGAGCGTCCATCGGATATTCGGATCAAAGGCAGTCCCCCGGACCGCCGTACCCTCGCCGGGTCAGCCGGGTCAGGCGGGGACCGCCGATGCCGGGGCGGGGGGCCTGGGGACGGGCTTGCCTTCCGCCTTCAACTCCAGCAGCGCGTCGTAGAGCTGGGAGAACCGTTCGGGGTCGGCGAGGAATTCGTCCTTGCAGGCGGGGTCTTTGAAGTAGTAGGTCTTGCCCCCATACTCGACGGAGGCGGCGGCCCCGCTCGGGCCGGTGAGGATGCATTCCGCCGCCGGGGGAGCCGGAGCTGCAACGGCGGACAGCGAGGCGGAAACCGCCAGCGCGAGGAGGGGCAACGCCGTGATGCTCCTCATTTGGCCTCCCCGGAGGCCACGCCCGCTCTCTCCGATGCGGCTCCTGCGGCGAGAGCCTTTTCGATCTCCTTCTCCATCGCCTTCTTGTCGGCCTCGCCGCCGTACCGCTTGACGATCCGCCCATCCCGCCCGATCAGCACGAGCGAGGGGAGTGCGTTTATCTTGTAAGCGCTCCACGTCTTCGCGTTCGCCATGGCGATGGGGTAGGTCACCTTCGTCCGCTTCACCACCTGCGCGACCGGCGCGGTCTTTTCGTCGATGGAGAGACCGAGGACGGCGAACCCTTTGGGGCCGTACTTCTCGTGCAGCGACTGGAGGTACGGCATGGCTTTGATGCACGGCGGGCAGTTCGTCCCCCAGAAGTCGGCGAGGACCACCTTCCCCTTATAATCCGCGAGGGAGACGGGCTTGCCGGAGAGATCCTTGAGAGTGAACGCCGGGGCGGGCTTGCCTTCGTCGGTGACGAGGAACTCGTTCGGGTTCTGGAGGAACTCGACCTTGCACTGGGTGCTGCAGAAGGAGTAGTTCTTGCCCTTGTAGGTGGCGGTGGCCCGGACGGGCTCCAGGCCCGCTCCCTCGCGGGGGCCGCAGACGGCGCAGATCGCCTGATCCGCTTCCGCCGCACGGACGACGGGGAGAGGGGTTAAGACCGCCGAAGTCCCGGCGAGCGCGAGGGTGAGGCTGAACGATAGAACACTGGAATGAAAACGCATTTATCTCCCGTAAACCGTTAAAATCAGGCCGCCCGCGACGATGAGCGCCCCGGCGATCCCGTGGACCGGGGTCAGACGCTCGTGGAAGAGGAGGACGGCCAAAAGTTGCGATACAACGAAGAATACCGCAATGTAGATGCCCATCAGCCGGGAAAAGTTCCATGAGGATAGGTTGACGATGAACCCGTACGCCACGAGCGACAGGCTCCCGAAGAGCAATCCCCACCGGTTGACGCGCAGCCCCCAGCGGATGCCCGCATCCCCGCCGACCTCCAGCAGGGCGGCCAGCACGAGGAACAGCAGGATGAGGAGGACGTGTTTCATCGCACGGTTATTATCCGAGATAGGCGGAGAGAAGGGCAAACAGCGAGAAGCCGCCGATGAAGAAGAACGCGGCGAGACGCGCTTCGCCGTCTTCGTGGGCTTCGGGGATGATCTCCTCCACCACGAGCGTCATGAGGAGTCCGGCGGTGAAGGTGAGCAGCCCGAGCTTGTAGATCTCCGGGAGGCCCCGCACGGCCCAGTAGCCGAGCGTCGTGCCGAGGAGGATCGGGATCGTGAACGCGGCGGAGATGAGGAGGCGGGAGCGCCGGGGGATGCCCTGGTTCTTGAACGCGGCGACGGTGGCGAACCCCTCCGGGACGTCCGCCGTGACCTGCCCGAGCGCCAGCAGCAGCGCGAGCGAGGTGGCGATGGTGGTGCTGGTGCCGATCATCACGCCGTCGCTGAAGAGGTCGATGGCGACACCGAAGAAGAGCATCCAGGGTCCGGCGCCCGCTTCGGCTTCGCCCTTTGCGCCGGACATGCGGGCGCGCACGAAGTGGATCGTCTGGTCCATGGCGATGAAGAAGACGCCTCCCAGGAAGAAGAGGAGGATAATGAGCCAACTCGGCTTCGCTTCCAGGGCTTGGGGCAGCAGCTCCACTGAGACGACCGCGAGGAGCACGCCCGCCGCCGCGTGCAGCGCGATGCTGAGGGTCTTGCCCGACACGGTGAACGCTTCGGCAAGCAGCCCGCCCGCGAAGTTGCCGAACGCCGGCAGGAGCGCAAACCCCAGCGCGATGAGGAACGGATCCATGATGAACTCTCAGGAGGACAGAAGGAAAGGGAGCGGAGCAGGTGAGGCTCCCAATATTTTTGTCCGGTTGAGAGTCAGTTCAAACTCGACGATGAAACAACAATTTTATAAGGAAAGCATGAATTCAGGAAAACCCCTTCCTTTCCCGAAGTGTTCCGGGAGAGCACAATCCTTTCCTGGATTCCTCCCTTCCTGCATTCCTTATATAGCGGTTTCCTGAATTTCGTTTTCGGAGACGAGCCGAACGGGGATCTTCTGCTGCGCCATCGTCTCCTTCAATTCGCGGATGGTGAGCTTGTTGTAATGGACGATGCTCGCGACGAGGGCGGCTTCGGCCCCGCCTTCGGTCACGGCATCCACGACGTGCTGCGCTGTGCCCGCGCCCCCGCTGGCGATCACCGGCACGTCCCCGGCGGCATCCGCCACGGTTTTGGTCAATTCGAGGTCGTAGCCGGCCTGGGTGCCGTCCGCGTCCATCGAGGTGAGGAGGATCTCCCCCGCGCCGAGCTCCGCCACGGTCTCAGCCCACTTCACCGCGTCCGCGCCGGTGGGGACCCGGCCCCCGTTGAGGTAGACTTCCCACTGCCCCGGCTCGTCCGGCCCGGTGGTCCGCTTCGCGTCGATGGCGACGACGACGCACTGGGAGCCGAACTTGTCGGCGGCCTCGCGGACGACCTGGGGGGTGCGGAACGCGGCGGAGTTGACGAAGCACTTGTCCGCGCCGGTCTTGAGCATCCGGCTGAAGTCGTCCACGGATCGGATGCCCCCGCCGACGGTGAACGGGATGAACACCTCCTCGGCGACGCGCGCGGCGATGTCGAAGATGAGGTCGCGCTTCTCGTGGGAGGCGGTGATGTCGAGGAAGACGATCTCGTCCGCGCCCTCTTTGTCGTAGAGGCGCGCGAGGTCCACGGGGTCGCCCGCGTCCTGGGGGTTGAGGAACTTGACGCACTTGACGACGCGCCCGTCTTTCACATCGAGGGCGGGGATGATTCGCTTAGCGAGCATTTTTAAGACAAAACTTATGGTGGTATCATTTGGATTAAATTTATGCCGTTAGTAAGGACCTGCTGTCCTTCTTTAGTTCTCCCAGT
>JAHWJO010000260.1 GCA_019348365.1 Armatimonadota bacterium
ATCGGATATGATGTGGAGCGTTTCGCTGTGTTCAACATCCCCCGACTTTGGACCTTCGACTTTGTATTTTTTGTGGGGTGTGAGTTCCCGGCTAATTAATTCGCGCCTGGAGGAGCACTAAGTCCGCCTGCGCGGACTCCCCCTGTCGCTTTCTGTTCGGTTGAAATCCCCTTCGCCCAAGGTGGTGGGGCTGGGGGTAGAGTCGCCGGAGGGCGACTTCGTGCCCCTCCAGGCGCGAATTCATTCGCCGGCCCCTCTTTTCACGCCCAACGTTTTAGACCTTGCACCTTCGGACTACAACCTGAATTACAGACGCCACGGCTTGCGGTAAGGGCGGGAGAGCATCTTGCTCGCCTCCGCGTCCCCGATGATCCGCTCCTTCGCCGGGTCCCACTTCAGGCTGCTCTTCCCCAGCCGCATCGCGATGTTGCCCAGGTGGCAGACCGTGATGGACCGGTGCGCCACCTCCACCGGGGCGACGGGCTCCTTGCGCGAGATCACGCCGTCGATGAAGTTGCGGAAATGGTTGTTGCTCTCGTACAGGTGGATCTCGTTCGGCCCGATCTCCGAGTTGAGGATCTCCTTGCTGGAGGCGTCGTGCCGCCCCCGGTCCGCCCAGACCCAGCCGTCGGAGCCTTCCCAGGTGACGCCGCCGCGCGGTTCCTTATTCGAGATGATCATCTTCACGCCGTTTGCGTAAATCGCCTCGAAGTAGTAGTCCGTCGCGGTGTTCCAGAGGGGGTCGGGGGGGAACACGCCTTTCGCGTTGCGGATCTCGACCGGGCCGGTGTAATCGGTGCCCATGCCCCACTGGGCGCAGTCGGGGTGATGACCGCCCCAGTCGGTCACCTGCCCGCCGGAGTAGTCGTAGATCCAGCGGAAGTTGACGTGGGTGCGCGCGGGCGCGTAAGGGGCTTCCGGCGCGGGGCCGAGCCAGAGGTCGTAGTTGAAGCCTTCGGGGACGGGTTCGGGCTGCTTGCGGTCGCCGGTCTTCCCGAAGTCGGGCCGCCCGCCGGGGAGGCCGCAGCGCACGGTGTGGAGCTTCCCGATCCGCCCGTTCCGCACCAGCTCGGCGGCGCGGCGGAAATTGCGGTCGGAGCGCTGCTGGCTGCCGGTCTGGAAGATGACCTTGTTCTTCTTCACCGCGTCGCTCATGGCGCGGCCCTCCGCGATGGTGAGGGAGAGCGGCTTCTGGCAGTAGATGTCCTTCTTCGCTCTGGCGGCCATGACGACGGGGATCGCGTGCCAGTGGTCCGGCGTGGCGATCTCCACCGCGTCGATGTCCTTCCGGGCAAGGACCTCGCGGAAATCCTCGTAGGCGGCGCAGCCTTTGTACGCGCCGGACGCTTTCTGGCTGGCGTAATGCTCCTCCACCCGCCGCCGCGCGGGCTCGCGCCCCGCTACGCCGCCGTTCCAGTACCCCGCGCTCTCGCGGTTCACGTCGCAGACGGCGACGACCTGCACCCGGTCATCCCGGAGGAAGTCGCCAAGGTCGTTGAGGCCCTGGTTGCCGGTCCCGATCACCGCCAGCGTGATGCGATTGCTCGGCGCGGGCTTGCCGTCCTTGCCGAGGGCGGATGCGGGGATGATGGAGGGGAACCCGGCCACCGCCGCCGCGACAGCGGTCTTTCCCATGAAGTCCCTTCGCGTGAGTTTATTGTCGTTCATTGCCTGTCCTTTAGGGTATGAAATGACTGATCCCCCGGCTTCGAGGGAAGAGAGCGATTAAAATTTAAGAGGAGCGGCATCCCTCCTCCATCGAATAGGACCGGGAGAAAGACGCCTTCGCTTCCATCATCCCATAACCGAACCCAGGAGTCCACCGATGCTCGATCAGCTTGCACGATTGCGGAACGGCCGTTCCAAACGCGCCTCCAGTTGGGACCCATCCGGGCGAAACGCTGATGCCTGGCCCATTGAGGCCGGGGAGACGAAAGTTCTCGCCGACCTGAAAGGCGCGGGAGTCGTCCGCCACATCTGGTTCACCATCGGCGCGCCCGACGCGAACTACCTCCGGCAGGCCGTGGTTCGGATGTACTGGGACGGCCAGGAGCATCCGAGCGTGGAGGTCCCCGTCGGGGACTTCTTCGGGGTGGGCCATTGCCGGGTCAGCTCCTTCTCCTGCGCCGTGATGAACATGAGCTCGAACACGGGGCCGACGATCTTCGGCCATCACGCGGCGATGAACTGCTACTGGCCCATGCCGTTCGCCGACGGCGCGCGGATCACCGTCGAGAACCAGGGGGACAAGAAGATCGGGGCGTGGTACTTCTACGTGGATTACGACGAGCTGGACGCGCCGGAGCCGGACATGGCGCGGTTCCACGCGTGGTGGAACCGCAGCAACCCGTGCCCCCCGCCCACGCAGCAGGGCGACGACCCCGAAGTGAACCTGACGGACCGGGACAACTACCTGATCCTGGAAACCGAGGGACGAGGGCACTTCGTGGGGTGCAACCTCTCGATCCACAACCTGTACGGCGGCTGGTGGGGCGAGGGGGACGACATGTTCATGGTGGACGGCGAGAAGTGGCCCCCCGACCTCCACGGCACGGGCAGCGAGGACTACTTCGGGCACGCGTGGGGCATGCAGCCGCAGAACGCCTTCCTCTACAGCGGGGTCTCGTTCCACCACGGCCAGAGAGAAGGCTACAACGAGCGGATCACGGTGTACCGCTATCACGTCTGCGACCCCGTGGTGTTCACTAAAAGCCTGCGGGCCAGCATCGAGCATGGTCACGCGAACGACCGCTCCGACGACTACGCCTCGACGGCGTACTGGTATCAGACGCTCCCCTCGAAGCCGCTCCCGCCCCTCCCGAAGCCGGAGGACCGCCTGCCCCGCCCCGACGTGAAGGTGCAGCCCGTCAACCTCCCCCTCCCCGTCACGGAGCGCGGGCGAAGCGGCAGTCCCATTGATCCGCAGTATCCCAGCGGGTAAGATCTCGACGGAGACCTGCCGGGCTTCGCTCTTTGTCCCGGTCGCCCCAGCATGCTATCATAAATGATAGCAACGGCCGTGCAGCAAAGGAGGATCCCATGGCTCAAGTTTTGGTGAGAAACCTGGACGAACGCGTCGTCGAGCGGCTGAAAGAGGAGGCCGAAAAGCGGGGAATGAGCCTGGAGGGTCATCTACGGGAGATTCTGACGGAGCAGGCTCGCCCGACCATGGAAGAGATCCGACAACGGTTCCTGCATATCCAGGAATCATATGGCGGCTGCATCCTCTCCGACAGCGCGGAATCGATCCATGAGGACCGCTACGGATGATCGCCCCCGCCGGCGGCTATCCCGTTGTTGTGGACGCGAGCGTGGGAGTCAAATGGGTCGTTAGCGAGGAGCATTCCCTGGAGAGCATCGCTCTCTTCGACGAACGCCTCCATCTAATCGTGCCCGATCTCTTCTACCTGGAAGCGGGGAATACCCTCGGCAAGAAGGCGGACCGGGGGGAGATCACCCCTCAAAAGGCCCGGGATTTATACCAGGAGCTGTTCGATACCCCTCTCGATGTGCAGCCGTCCCTCCCCCTGGCGCAACGATCCCTCGAATGGGCCGTGGATTCCAGGCGGTCTCTCTACGACTCGATCTACCTCACCCTCGCCTTATCGGCGGGCGGCAAGTACGCCACCGCCGACGTGAAGTACGTCAATGGCCTGTTGCAGACCCGGCCCGACCTGGCATCCGCCCTGCTGTGGGTGGCAGACATCCCCCGGTGGCTCCCGAGTCTTCCTTCAACCCCTCTATAAAATACACGCCCCGGCTGAGGAATCGCGGAAACCCAAAGGAGAGGTGACCGCGCGCATCTACATTTGCTCTGCCTCTCATGGACCTCAACGCGATGATCTTTCTTCAAAACGCCTGTAAAACCACCGGTTGCCTTCTCGCATTCATTTCATGCCTCTCCCCGGCGACGGCGGCGGAACCCGTTTCTCCCCTTACTCTCACCGTTCAGCCGGAAAAGCGCCAGACGTTCAAAGGGTTCGGGACAAGCCAGAACAATTTCCGAAATCCCTATTCCAAATTGACCCCGGAGCAGCGGGAGCGGCTGTCACTGCTCATCTGGCGCGACCTGGGCTTCAGGATCCTGCGCCTCTGGTTCACAGTGCCGGAGTACGCCCCCCGCCCCGGCGAAAGAAACACCGAGCCGTTCGTCACCCATTTCGTCGCCTCCCGCGTGATCGCCGACGCCCAAAAGCAGGGCGCAACGACGCTGCTCCTCGCCCCCGACGGCGTGCCGCCCTACATGCTGGAGAAGCGAGGCGACCGGGCGCTCATCCGGGACGAACAGATCCCCCCCTACGCCGAATTGCTGGCAGGATTCATCCACACCCTGAAAACCAAGAACGGGGTCCGAATTGACGTGACGGGCATCGAGAACGAGCCGGAGAATTTCACCCCCGAGCAGATGGCATCCGCCGTGGCGCACCTCCGCGCCGCCCTCGATAAGAAGGGTCTCCGCTCCGTTAAGATCATTGCGCCGGAGTCCGCCAACACCGATTCTCACGCCTACGCCATGGTGGATGCCATGAAGGGGAACCCACGAGCGTGGCGGGGACTGGCGGGGATCGCCACCCACTCCTATAACATGGCCGCCACCGAGGAGATGGCGAAACGGATCGAGGGGACGGGGAAAGAGTACTGGATGACGGAGGCGAGCCGCAACGGCCCCGAGGAGCCGGGGGACGCGCTCCAGGCCGCCAGCATGGCCTCGCGGTTCCTCAACGACATGAACCACCGCGTCACCCACTGGCTCTGGTTTCTCGGCTACGAGGAGAACGACCCGAACGACGACGCCACCCGGATCCTGCGCTACCGCCTCTCCCCCTTCAGTTACGACCTGTTCCAGAAATATTACTACTTCCGGCAGCTGACCCGCGCTTTCCCGCCGGGGTCGGTCTTCCGGGACACCGAAAGTTCCCTCGAAGGCGATATGACCTGGACGTATGGGAAGAAGCCCCGGATCACCGCCGCCGCCGCTCAAACCCGTGGCGGACGCTGGGGGATCGGGATCAGCAACTACACCTCGGACTCCTTCACGACCGGGGACGAGTGGAACCGCACCCAGGAAGGCCACCCCGCTCAGGCCTTCGCCGTAACGGTACGGGTGAAGGAACTGCAAGGTAAGGGCAACCGGCGCTTCCGCCTCTACCGGAGCAGCGGCAGCCTGAAGAACGTCGATCAGGGCATCATCCTCATGAAAGACGGATCGGTGAGTGTGACGGTGAACCCGCTGGAACTGGTGACGCTGGTGAGCGACCCATAAATCCCCTGGAGGAATTGGAACTACGTCCGGTCGGCCTTCCCATTTTGTAGATTTCCGGTCGTCGGCTGCCGGATTTCTTTCCTCCCCGCGCCGCTTCCCTTGCCAGGACGACGACTGCTGTAACTGTCGGCCTCGCTCCCCACCCGGCGTTTAGAGTTCTCAGGGAAGCAGGTAAAAGGAACAGATTTTGAAGCGAACAAGAGTCCTTTCAACGGGGATGGGGTAAGGGAGGCGCACAGGATGGGAGAGGGATTTCAGGCGGATGCCGCCGCCTTCGAGCGGATGGATGCGTACATCGCATCCGAAATGGAGCGGCAGCCGTTTCCCGGCCTCGCCCTCGCCCTGGTGCAGGACGGCACGCTCGTCCGCGCGAAGGGGTACGGGTCCTCCAGCCTGGAGTTGAATACCCCCGTCCACCCCGATACCGTCTTTCAGATCGGCTCCCTCACCAAGCAGTTCACGGCGGCGGGGATCCTGCTGCTCTGGGAAGCGGGCCGGCTGGACCTCGACGCGCGGATCGGCGCGTACCTGAGCGGCCTCCCCGAAGCGTGGGAGCCTCTCACCCTCCGGCACCTCCTCGTCCACACGTCCGGCTTGGAGAACGTGACGGGCCTCGACGCGTTCACCTACCGCAAGGAGTACACGAAGGACGAGCTCCTCGACCTCCTCGCCGACCAGCCGGTGGGCTTCGAGCCGGGAGAGCGGTGGGACTACAGCAACACCAACTACGTCCTCCTCGCCTGGATCATCGAAGCGGTCAGTGGACAGTCCTACGGCGAATTCCTCCATGAGCGGATCTTCGCGCCGCTGCACATGGAGGACACCCGCGTCATCGCCCCCGACGAGATCGTCCCCCGGCGCGCGGCGGGGTACTGCAAGGTGAAGGGGGGCTACTGCAAGGGGGAGCCGCATCGCCCGCAGGTGATCGTCGGGGCCGGGGGGCTGCTCTCCACCGTCCTCGACCTCGCGAAGTGGGATGCCGCCCTCCACGGAGATTTTCCCCTCTCATCACGCCTGAAACGGGAGATGTGGACTCCCGCCCGGTTGAGCGACAGCTCGTTCGCACAGACGGGCCTGAGCTGCGGCGAGCATTACGGCTTCGGGTGGTTCCTGGGCGATTACCGGGGCCACCGGGAGGTCTCCCACACCGGCGAGACCGACGCCGGGTTCAACTCCGAGATCTTCCGGCTCCTCGACGACCGGATTACCGTCATCCTCCTCAGCAACGTCGAGCCGATGGAGCAGGACCGGCTGACGAAAGGCATCATCGACCGTTGCCGGAAGTGAACGGAAATAGTATAACCATGAGCAGGGTCCCACCGGAGGCCGACCGCCGCCTCCGTTTCATCCCCAGCGGAAGAAGGGTACGATAATTCAGGACTTGGGGCGGCCTTTCATCCCATGAAACGCTCCTCCGGTTCGCCCCTTCAGACCGTTTCCCGTCATCCGTACGGGTCCTGTTGAGATCGTCAATTTCCCGAGAGACTGAGATAGCGGCCTTCCGGCGACTTTCTCAGGAAGGAGGAACATCC